>NZ_BAABDQ010000022.1:0-227834 GCF_039539705.1 Nonomuraea rosea
CGTCGCGGGGTGCCTGGCTGGAGTTCGAGATCGACAAGCGCGACAGCGTCGGTGTGCGCATCGACCGCAAGCGCAAGCAGCCGGTGACGGTGCTGCTCAAGGCGCTCGGCTGGACGAGTGACGCCATTTTGGAGCGGTTCGGCCAGTACGAGTCGATGCGCGCCACCCTGGAGAAGGACCACACGTCCGGCCAGGACGACGCGCTGCTCGACATCTACCGCAAGCTGCGCCCGGGCGAGCCGCCGACCAAGGAGTCGGCGCAGACCCTGCTGGAGAACCTGTACTTCAACCCCAAGCGGTACGACATCGCCAAGGTCGGCCGGTACAAGATCAACAAGAAGCTGGGCGTCAACTCCGAGATCACCCGGGGCAGCCTCACCGAGGACGACATCGTCGCCACGATCGAGTACATCGTCCGCCTGCACGCGGGCGAGGACTCGATGCCCGCGGTCGAGGGTGCGCCGATCGACACGGTGATCGTCGAGGTCGACGACATCGACCACTTCGGCAACCGCCGCCTGCGCAGCGTCGGCGAGCTCATCCAGAACCAGGTCCGCCTGGGCCTGGCGCGGATGGAGCGCGTCGTCCGCGAGCGGATGACCACGCAGGACGTCGAGGCCATCACCCCGCAGACTCTGATCAACATCCGCCCGGTCGTGGCGTCGATGAAGGAGTTCTTCGGCACCTCGCAGCTGTCGCAGTTCATGGACCAGATCAACCCGCTGGCCGGGCTGACGCACAAGCGGCGCCTCAACGCGCTCGGCCCCGGCGGTCTGTCGCGTGAGCGGGCCGGCTTCGAGGTCCGTGACGTGCACCCGTCCCACTACGGCCGGATGTGCCCGATCGAGACCCCGGAAGGCCCGAACATCGGCCTGATCGGCTCGCTGGCCTCCTACGGCAGGCTCAACGCCTTCGGCTTCATCGAGACGCCCTACCGCAAGGTCGTCGACGGCCGGGTGACCGAGCAGATCGACTACCTCACCGCCGACGAGGAAGACCGTTTCGTCAAGGCGCAGGCCAACACGGTGCTCAACGCCGACGGCACGTTCGCCGAGGCCCGCGTCCTGGTCCGCACCAAGGGCGGTGAGACGGAGCTCATGCGGGCCGAGGAGGTCGACTACATCGACGTGTCGCCGCGCCAGATGGTGTCGGTCGCCACCGCGATGATCCCCTTCCTTGAGCACGACGACGCCAACCGGGCCCTGATGGGCGCGAACATGATGCGTCAGTCGGTGCCGCTGCTCAAGAGCGAGGCGCCGCTGGTCGGCACCGGCATGGAATACCGTGCCGCGACCGACACGGGTGACATGATCAGCGCCGAGAAGGCGGGCGTGGTCGAGGAGGTCTCCGCCGACTACGTCACGGTCATGAACGACGACGGCACGCGGACGACGTACCGGGTGGCGAAGTTCAAGCGCTCCAACCAGGGCACCTCCTTCAACCAGAAGCCCATCGTCGCCGAGGGCGACCGGGTCGAGGTCAACCAGGTCATCGCCGACGGTCCCTGCACCGAGGGCGGCGAGATGGCCCTGGGCAAGAACCTGCTCGTGGCGTTCATGCCGTGGGAGGGTCACAACTACGAAGACGCGATCATCCTGTCCCAGCGCCTCGTGCAGGACGACGTGCTGTCCTCGGTTCACATCGAGGAGCACGAGGTCGACGCCCGTGACACCAAGCTGGGCCCGGAGGAGATCACCCGCGACATCCCCAACGTCTCCGAAGAGGTCCTGGCCGACCTCGACGAGCGCGGGATCATCCGGATCGGCGCCGAGGTCGTACCCGGCGACATCCTGGTCGGCAAGGTCACGCCCAAGGGGGAGACCGAGCTGACGCCGGAGGAGCGGCTGCTTCGCGCGATCTTCGGCGAGAAGGCCCGCGAAGTCCGCGACACCTCGCTGAAGGTGCCGCACGGCAAGCAGGGCAAGGTCATCGGGGTGCGGGTGTTCTCGCGCGAGGAGGGCGACGAGCTTCCTCCCGGCGTGAACGAGCTGGTCCGCGTCTACGTGGCGGAGAAGCGTAAGATCACCGACGGTGACAAGCTGGCCGGCCGGCACGGTAACAAGGGCGTCATCTCCAAGATCCTGCCGGTCGAGGACATGCCGTTCCTGGAGGACGGCACCCCGGTCGACATCATCCTCAACCCGCTGGGCGTGCCCGGCCGGATGAACGTCGGCCAGGTGCTGGAGTTCCATCTCGGCTGGATCGCCGCCCGGGGCTGGGACATCTCCGGCGTCCAGGAGGCGTGGGCCGAGCGGCTGCGCGACAAGGGCTTCGAGAAGGTCGCCCCTGGCACCAACATGGCCACCCCGGTCTTCGACGGCGCCAACGAAGAAGAGATCGTGGGGCTGCTCAGCAGCACCATCCCTGACCGTGACGGAGATCGGCTGGTACAGGGCGGTGGGAAGGCGCGGCTGTTCGACGGCCGCTCCGGCGAGCCGTTCCCCTACCCCATCGCGGTCGGCTACGTCTACATCCTGAAGCTGCTCCACCTGGTCGACGACAAGATCCACGCACGGTCGACCGGTCCCTACTCCATGATCACCCAGCAGCCGCTCGGCGGTAAGGCCCAGTTCGGCGGCCAGCGCTTCGGTGAGATGGAAGTGTGGGCGCTGGAGGCGTACGGCGCCGCCTACGCCCTGCAGGAGCTGCTGACCATCAAGTCCGACGACGTTCTCGGCCGCGTGAAGGTCTACGAGGCGATCGTCAAGGGCGAGAACATCCCCGAGCCGGGCATCCCGGAGTCCTTCAAGGTCCTCATCAAGGAAATGCAGTCGCTGTGCCTGAACGTCGAGGTGCTCTCCAGCGACGGCATGTCCATCGAGATGCGCGACACCGACGAGGACGTCTTCCGCGCGGCGGAAGAGCTCGGTATCGACCTGTCCCGGCGTGAGCCGAGCAGCGTCGAAGAAGTCTGAGCGCGTAACGGCGCCTGTCCCGGCGTGAGGTAAGGGGGTTCAGTACCCCTCCCCTCACGCCGGAGGCAGGTCCGGCCGGCGAAGGGGCCGGTTGCTCACGTCCGGCGGCCACCCGCGCCGTCACGACCGCAGGAACTCCGCCACTACCGTGGCGAACTCCGCAGCCTGGTGCTCCAGCGGGATCACACCGCCCTCGATCACCGTCTGCGTGCTGCCCGGGAAGTACGCCGCCAGCCGCGCCAATTCCGGCAGCGCGAACGGGTCCCCGCTCGCCCCCACAAGAAGTACCGGGCAGCGGACGAGCCCGGTGCGCTCCTCCATCCGGTACGCGCCGACGGCCTCGTGCCCCCTCTCCACCTCGGGCAGGACGGTCAGCGCGTCGCGGACGAAGCGGTTGAGCAGCCGCCACGGATAGTACGGCGCCCGCGCGTTCCACAGCTCCGCCAGGTGAGAGCCGTCGGGCCGTTCGCGCGCCGCGTCGATCGGCGGCCGGTCCTTGCGACGCAGCCGGCTCTCCTCATCCACCAATGGCGTCGACGACAGCACCAGCCGCGACACCCGTTCCGGCGCGCTCGCCGCCACCTCCAGCGCCACCACGCCGCCGGTGTGATGGCCCGCCACGGCGGCCTCCCGCAGGCCGAGCGCGTCCATGAGGGCGAGCACCCCGGCCGCGTACGCCTCGATGGAGTGGCTCGGGGGTGGAGCGGAGTTGCCGAAGCCGAGCGTGTCCATCGCGATCGCCCGGCGCGTGCGGCCGAGCAGCGGCAGGACCTCCCGGTACTCGTCCCAGGAACGAGGGGTCTGGTGCAGGAGGAGCACCGGGTCGCCGGTGCCGCAGGAGGCGTGGTGGATCTGGCCGAACGGCGTGTCGGCGTACCCGAACGTGATCATTCATTGCCTTCCGGGCAGGCGGCGGCGTCAGCACCAGCTTCACGGATGACCGCACTCGCGATCAACCCGCAAGCCCGGCCGCCGTCGGCCGGAGTAGCCCGGTTGCTGCCAGCCGGAGCAACTGGCCGCGCCCCGGCCGGCCGCCGGTCGCGCCGGAGCGGGCACGACCCGGTCGCCCGCCGGAGCGGGCACGGCCGGTCAGGCGCGGGTGGCGGGTCGGCCGGAGCAGCTAGCCGGAGCAGGCTGGCCGCGCGCCGGAGGGGCGCGGTCGGTCAGGTGCGGGCGGCGTCCTCCAGCGCCTTGATGTCGATCTTCTGCATGCCCAGCATGGCCTGCATGACCTGCTGCGCCTTGACCGGATCAGGGCTGGACATCAGCTCGGGCAGCGCCCGGAGGATGATCTGCCACGACAGGCCCCACCGGTCCTTGAGCCAGCCGCACTGCGACTCCTCGCCGCCCTCGGTGAGCTTGTCCCACAGCTCGTCCACCTCCTCCTGCGACCCGCAGTCGACGAAGAGCGAGATCGCTTCGGTGAACTTGAACTGGGGCCCGCCGTTCAGCGCGATGAACTGCTGGCCGGCCAGCTCGAACGTGACCATCATGGCCGTCCCCGCCGGCCCGGGGCCGCCGTCCCCGTATCGCTGGACGTGGTGGATCCGCGAGTTCCCGAACAGCGACGTGTAGAAGGTGGCGGCCTCCTCGGCCTGGTTGTCGAACCACAGGTATGTGGTGATCTTCTGCATCGTGTCCTCCGTCAGGTGAGTCAGGGAAGGTGTTCTCCCGTCCCGTCACCGACGCGTCGAACGCGCTGGGCTCACATCGACACGGCGAATTAAGATTTTTCCGGAAACCCCAGTGCACGGCCGCGCCGCTGCTGACGTCCGTTCTCCGGATGGGTTCCGGTTCCTGGTGGCTTGGGCGGATACTGCGGGGAATGCGGTTGCTGGAGCGGGAGTCGTCGCTGGCGGCGCTGACGGAGTACGCGGCCGAGGCGCGCGGCCAGGCCATCGAACTCGGCCTAATCTAGGCAGCGCCCGCCCGAACATAGGTAATGGCGACCGATCTTCCGCACCCTTGCGCGCCCGTACGTTCGACGAGACCGAGCACGGCCGAGGAGGGGGCATGGAGACACTTACCAGCGGAGCCGCCACAGGGGGACCGGCGGCGTCTGCCTGGGGCGGCGGGAGCGCCACGACAGATCTGTACGCCGAGTTGCTGCGGCGCCTGGCCGACCTGTTCCAGGTCGCGGACCAGGGAACCGCCGAGCGCCGCCTGCTGGAGGTGCGGGCCCTGCTGGCGCGGCAGGACGATCCGGCGGCCGGCGGCGCGGGCACGGCCGTGTCCTGCCGCCGCAAGGGCTGGCGCTGGCACATCGAGCTGGGCGGCAGGACCGCGTACGTCCGCGACAGCGTGGGGATGCGTCATCTCGCGGTCCTGCTGGCCAACCCCCACCAGGAGATCGCCTCGCTCGAACTGGCCGCGGGCCTCACACCCGCCGGCCGGTCGGCCGCGCAGGAGACGGCCGCCGGCCAGCCGCTGCTCGACGACCTGGCCAGGCGCACGTACATGCAGCGCCTGTCACAGCTCCAGGCCGAGATAGCGGACTTCGAGTCGATGAACGACGTCGAACGAGCCGCCGCGGCCCGCGCCGAGCGTGACTGGCTGCTCGACGAGGTGGCGGCGGCCACCCGCCTCGGCGGGCGGGCCCGAAACTTCGCCGGCGACGCCGAACGGGCCAGGATCGCGGTCGGCAAGGCCATCAGGCGCACGCTGGACGTCATCGACGAGGCCGACCCGCTCATCGGCGGCGAGCTGCGGGCCACCGTCCAGATGGGCATGCGCTGCTGCTACCGCCCCGGTTGACCGCGCCCGCGCAGATGCACGTGCGGCGCCCCGGGCGGCTGCCCGCGCAGAGACGCAAACAGCTGCCCGGGCAGCGGCACGCGCAGACACGCGGGCGGCGGCACGTCCCGGGACGCGGCGGTCAGTGGGCTGCCTCGTACTGCTCCACGACGGTGGAGGCGATCCGGCCCCGCTCGCTCACCGGCAGGCCCTGCGCCTTGGCCCACCGCCGGATCTCCGTCGACTTCTCGCGGCTCATGGCCCGGGACGAAGCGGCCGCTCCGCGCCGGCCACGATGGGTTCGCTCGGCGCGGACGGCACGCGCCTTCGTGATGAAGGGCGCCAGAGCCTTCTCCAGCTTCTCCCGATTCGAGCCGGACAAGTCGATCTCGTAGTTCGTGTCGTCGAGAGCGAACGTCGTGGTTCCCTCGGCGTCACTGCCGTCGATGTCGTCGATAAAGGATTCAACGATGCGCTTCGCCATGATGCTCCAATAAGGTCAAGGTTGCAGGTACTGTAGCGCCCTTCAGCACATCATGCATCACCTGGGCTAACGTGCCGCCGAAATCGAACTGCGCGCGCCGGAGCGTCGTCCGCTCTTGTCCCGCAGTTCTGGCCGTTGCCGGGATTGCCGTTGAGATGATATTCCGCCCTGGTGCCGATGGGGCAGAGATTCGCGTGTTGAAATGAAATTAAAGGAATGCTCACCGTCCCGCCTGTGCGATGGGGGCGATCCGCGCGGCCAGATCGGCCAGGTACGCCTGCCACGCGCCTTCGCTCGGATCGGGCACGACGACGATGACGTGCTCGATGCCCAGGGCGGCCAGTTCGGCGCAACGCTCGACGCTCTCCTCGACCGTCTGGCCGTCGGGGATGCGCATGTGCAAAGTCTTCTCGATGTCCTCGTAGCGGCGTCCCAGGCGTTCGCAGTGGGCGCGCAGGACGGCCAGCTTGTGGCGCACGTCGGCGCCGTACAGGAAATTGCAGGCGTCGGCGTACTGGGCGACCAGCCGCAGGGTCTTCTTCTCCCCGCTGCCGCCGATCAGGATGGGCGGCCGGGCCTGCGGCGCGTTGAGCGTCCGCCCCAACTGGTAGTGCGCGCCCTCGTACGGCTCGTCGCCCGCGCTCCACATCAGCAAGGCGATCTTCAGGGTCTCCTCCAGCCGCGCGAACCGCTCGGCCAGCGGCGGGAAGGGCAGTCCGAGCCCGCGGGCCTCCTCCTCGTACCAGGCCGCGCCGACCCCGAGCACGGCGCGGCCGCCCGAGAGCGCGTCCAGGGTGCTGACCTGCTTCACCAGCAGGCCGGGCGAGCGGTAGACGGCGCCGGTCACCAGAGTGCCCAGCGTGACCCGGCTGGTGAGGGCGGCGGCATAGGACAATGCGCCGTACGCCTCCAGCATCGGATCCGTCACGGCGCCGAAATTGGGGATCTGGAAGAAATGGTCCATCACCCAGAAGCTGTGCAGGCCCGCCTCGTCGGCGCCGCGGGCGACGGCCGCGAATCGTTCGGCGATGGCGGCGTCGCCGGCCGGCCAGGTGAATCGAGGGCAGGACAAACCGAGTTTCATGAGCACTCCTTGAGGTGGGCGCGCGGGCCGCGGGACGCTTCTCCGCGGTATCCGGGCATGAAAAAACCCTCTCGCCCGGGCGTCGCGCCCGCAGCCGAGAGGGCTCCGTGGGAATCATTATCTCATGAATGGGGTCAGGGCAGATCCGTCCATGTGACGAGCCCGTGGCGGTGGGCGTAGAGGGCCGCCTGCAGGCGGGTGTTCAGCCCGAGCTTGGCCAGGATCCGCTCGATGTGGACCTTGACCGTGCCCGGCGCGATGACCAGCGCTTCGGCGATCTCGGCGTTGCTGTTGCCGGCGGCCAGGTGGCGCAGCACGTCGCTCTCGCGCGGCGTCAGCGTGGCCAGCTCGCCCGTGCGCGGCCGGGGTGAGGTGGCCGCGAAGTGCTGCAGGAGGCGCGGTGTGACCTGCGGGTCCACCAGGCCGTGCCCTTCGTGGGCGACCCGTACGGCGTCGAGGATCAGGCTCGGGTCGCTCTCCTTCAGCAGGAACCCGACCGCGCCCGCCTGTAGCGCGCCGAAGAGGTATTCGTCCAGGTTGAACGTGGTCAGCGCCACGACGGCGGGCACCGGATCGAGGGCCAGGAGCTCGCGGATGGCGGTCAGGCCGTCCATGCGCGGCATGCGGATGTCGGTGAGCACCACGTCGGGCCGCAGCCTGCGGGCCATCGCGACCACCTCGAAGCCGTCCGAGGCCGTGCCCGCCACCTCGATGCCCGGCTCCGACGACAGCAGCAGGCGCAGGCCCTCCCGGGTGGGCGCCTGGTCATCGGCGACGACCACTCGAATGCTCATCGGCGTTGCTCTCCGTCGAGAGGGGAATCGTGTGAAAAGCCGTCCGGGCGATCGTGGAGGGAAGCGTCCGCGTGATCGTGCGGGGAATCGTCCGGGAATCGTGCGGTCACCCGCCACCCGTGCGGCGCTCGCGGTCCCGCGGTGAGCGTGCCGCCCAGGAGCTCGGCCCGCTCCCGCATGCCCCTCAGCCCGCCGCCCTCGGACGGGGCGGGTCCGCCGGGAACGGCCTGGCCGTCGTCCTCCACCACGGCCACCACGTCTCCCTTCCCGCGGCTGACCCGCACGACCGCGCGGGTGACTCCGGAGTGCCGCATGACGTTGGTGAGCGACTCCTGCACGATCCGGTACACCGCGTACCTGACCTGCGAAGGAACCGGCCCGCGCAGCGGGTCGCCGTCCAGCCGCACGCGGAGGCCCTGGCGGGACAGCCGCTCGGCCAGCGCGCGCAGGTCGGTCTCCGCCGCATCCTCCCGCAGCAGCCCGAGCAGCCGCCGGGTCTCCCCGAGCGCGGTGCCGGAGATGTCGGCGATCACCTGCAGCGCCCGATCGGCGTCGGCGGGGGTGGCCCGCCGGGCGCCCACGGCCTGCAGCCTGATGGCGCTGAGGTGGTGGCCGACCACGTCGTGCACCTCGCGCGCGATCCTGGCGCGCTCCCGGCCCTGCTGGATGAGCACGGCCTGCCTGGCCTGGTCGTGCCGCAGGCGCAGGATGTGGCCGAGCGCCACCGGGGCGAGCCCCGCCGCCACCGAGACGGCCAGCCGGGACGGATGGGACAGCGTCTCACCGAGCATGAGGTCGAGCGCGACCAGCAAGCACGTCGCGGTGATCGCGGGCAGCGCCCGGCCCCGCTCCCGGTGGTAGGCGGCCGAGCCGAACGCCGCCAGCGTCACCCAGACGCCGACCTCCGGCTGGTGCAGCAGCCTGGCCAGGACGACGGCCGCGCACGAGGCGAGCGCGGCCGTCAGCGGCAGGCGGCGGCGCAGCGCCAGTGGCGCGCACATCCCGCAGACCAGCGCCACCCACAGCAGCGACCGCCCGTCCGACCCCCAGCCGGCCAGCGGCGACTGTCCGTCCGACCCCCAGCCGGCCAGCGGCAATCGTCCGTCCGACCCCCAGCCGGTCAGCAGCGGGAAACCCACGATGACCAGGGCCGCGAGGGCCGCCAGGGCGGCGTCCTGCGCCACCTGCGGCAGCGCCCGCCATGCTCCGATCACTCCCCGGCTCATCCTCTCGGGATCCTGGCCACCAGGTCGCCGGGGCAGCGCGCCCCGGACGGCGGCAGCGTCCCCGCGGTCAGGTAGTCGTGGACGTGCCGGCGCAGGCAGGTCCCGTTCAGCCCGGCCGCGCCCTGCATGAGGTACGCGGCGTGCCCGTCCCCGTGCCGGACCACGCGCGCCTTCGGCAGCCGCCCGGCCAGGTGCTCGGCGCCCAGATGCGGCGTGTTGGCGTCGGTGTCGCCGATCGCGAGCAGCACCGGAGGCGCGCTCCCGGCGCGCAGCGGATGCGGCGGGTAGGCGGGACCGCCACCCATGCCCACGCAGCGGCCCACCTGGTAGCGGCCCTGCACCCAGCCGATCCGCGGCGCGGCGGCGCGCAGCCGCGACTCCATGGCCAGGAAGTCGCGGTAGCCGGGCGGTTCGGGCATGAAGTCGTGGCACAGCATCGCGCCCTGAGTGTAGGCGGGCCGCTCGGGTGGGAGCGGCCGCAGCTTGGCCAGGTCGGTCGCGTCACCGTCGGCGGCCTTGCGCAGCGCCGCGGCCAGACGCGGCCAGGCGGGCGGGGTGAGCCCTTCGGTCACCGCGACGAGGAACGCCCGCTCGTTCACCGTCTGCCCGCCCGCGGGCAGCGGGGCCCGGCGGACGCGGGCCAGCAGGTCGTCGAACACCTTGATCGCGTCGTCGCCGCCGAGCGCGCACCCGGCCCTGCACCAGTCGCGGAAGCGCGTGAGCTGCTGCTCCTGCGTACGGGCGTAGTTCGTCAGCCACCGTTCGAGCGACGGCTGGGTGTGGTCGGGGATCCCGTCGAGCACCATCCGGCCGACCTTGGCGGGGAAGAGCTCCAGGTACGCCTGGCCGTACACGGTGCCGTAGGAGTTGCCCAGGTAGCGCAGCTTCGGCTCGCCGAGCGCGGCGCGCAGCGCGTCCAGGTCGTGGGCGACCTGCCAGGAGGTCAGGCCCGCGTAGGCAGGTCCCATGGCCTCGCGGCAGGAGGCGTCGTAGGCCGCGTTCGCCTCGGCCTGCGCGCGCCAGCCCGCCTCGCCGGGCGCCATGACCAGCCCCGCGATGCCCGGCTGCGGCACCGGGCACTCCACGAGCGAGTCGCTGCCCTTGTCCCCGAGGCCCCTGGGGTCGATCAGGATCACATCGAACCAGGTGGTCAGCTCAGACACCACCGCGGGCATCGAGCGTACGGGCTGGATGGTCGCGCCGCCGCCGGTGTTGACCACGATCGAGCCGAGCTTGCGTGCGGGGTCGCGCGCGGGCATCCGCGCGGTGTCGACCCGCGTCTTGGCGCCGCCGGGACGTTTCCAGTCGATCGGGACGGTCAGCTTGGCGCATTCGAGGCCGCCGCCGCACTCCTGCCAGCTCAACGCCGGGGCGGCGGCAGTCGCCGGGACCTGCAAGGCGCCCGCCAGCGCCGCCCCCGCGGCGACGGCGGTCAGTGTTCTGTTCCAGACGTTCATGGAACGAATCTCGCCCGGAGGGGCCCGCCGCCGCGTCTGCCGTCCGGCATATCTTCCCGGGCGGGTCTGCTCACGCAGTCCTGGGTGAGCAGCCCGATGGACTGCCCTTCTCATCGGGGAAGAACGCATAAACGGAGACGTCGGGGATCCCGCCGGCCGAGAATCGCAGGCGCGGGTAGGCGTGAACCGGACCACTGTTTCGAGTGCCGTCCGCGAGCAGAAGTTCGGCGCCATGCCGGGCCCGCATGGACGCGCCTCACATCGGGTGCTCCAGGACGGCCGTCGCGACGGCCTCGGGCGTCATCGGGATCCGGTCGAGCGCGCCGGCGGCGGCTCCGACGGCGTCCCTGATGGCCGCCGCGATCGCGGCCGGCGCCGACAGCAGCGGAGGCTCGCCCACCCCGGTCAGCCCGTACGGGGAGTCGGGGCGCGGCAGTTCGAGGATGTCGAGCACGGTCGGCGGCATGTCCATCGTGGTCGGGATCAGGTAGTCGGTGAACGACGGGTTCAGGATCCGGCCGTCGCGCAGCCTGATCTCCTCCATGACGGCCAGCCCGAGCCCCTGCGCGATGCCGCCGTGCATCTGGCCCTCGACCGCTGCCGGGTTGATCGCCTTGCCGACGTCCTGCGCGCAGGCGATCTCCACCACGCGTACCGACCCCAGCTCCGGGTCCACGTCCACGATGGCCCGGTGGGCGGCGAAGGCGTAGGCCACGTGGGCGTCGCCCTGGCCGGTCTCCGGGTCGAGCGCCTCGGTGGCCCGGTGGCGGAAGACGGCCGTCTCGTCCACGTCGCCCGTGGCCAGCAGCTCCGCGAGCGCGATTGAGCGTCCTGACGGCGCCGTGACCGTGTCGCCCCCGTACACGAGGTCCGCCGCGGGCTCGCCGAGCCGCACGGCCGCGCGTTCCAGCACCTGGGCGCGGACGGCCAGGCAGGCGGCGCGCACGGCGCCTCCCGAGATCCACGTCTGCCGCGAGGCCGAGGAGGTCCCGGCGTCGCCGACGGCCGTGTCGGCGGGCAGGATCGTGACCCGCGCGGCGGCCAGCTCGGTCCGCGCGATCTGCGCCTGCACGGTGACGAGGCCCTGGCCGACCTCGGCGGCGGCGGTGTGCACCTCGGCGACCGTCTCGCCGTCGTGGGCGAACAGGCGCACCCGGGCCGTGCCGTAGTCGTCGTACCCGGCGGACTTGCAGATGTTCTTCACCGACAGCCCGTACCCGACGCCGCGCACGAGCTGGCCGGCGCGGGTGGAGTTGGAGGTGCCGCCGGGCAGCAGCCGGGGATCGTCGCCCGCGGGCGGCGGCACGGGCTTGCCCGCGACCCGGCGCAGCAGCTCGGCCACGGGGGCCGGGCCTTCGACGCGCTGCCCGGTCGCCATCACCGAGCCGGTGCTGACCGTGTTGCGCAGCCGCAGCTCCACGGGGTCGAGGCCGAGTGCGGCGGCCAGCTTGTCCATCTGCGACTCGTGCCCGAAGCAGACCTGGACGGCGCCGAAGCCGCGCATCGCCCCGGCGGGCGGGTTGTTGGTGTAGACGGCGCGGCAGTCCACCTCGACGGCCGGCACCTCGTAGGGGCCGATCGCGAAACAGCCGGCGTTCCCGGTCACGGCGGCCGACGTGGAGGCGTACGCGCCGCCGTCGAGCAGGATGTCGGCCTTGACGTAGAGCAGCCGCCCGTCGCGGGTCGCGCCGTGCTCGTAGCGCATCCGCGCCGGATGGCGGTGCACGTGGCCGGCGAACGACTCCTCGCGCCCGTAGCTCATCTTCACCGGCCGGTCCAGCCGCAGCGCCAGCAGGCAGGCGTGGGCCTGCACGCTCAGGTCCTCCCTGCCGCCGAACGCGCCGCCCACGCCGGACAGCGTCAGCCGTACGTCCTCCTTCGGCAGCGCCAGGCACTCCGCGAGCTGGTCCTGGTCGACGTGCAGCCACTGCGTCGAGCAGTAGAGGTCGACGCCCTGCCCGGCGGGCACGGCCAGGCAGGACTCCGGGCCGAGGAAGGCCTGGTCCTGCATGCCCACCTCGTACTCGCCGGTCACCACCACGTCGGCCGTGGCCGGGGTGCCGCGGCGGATGCGCAGGTGGCGGACGAGGTTGCCGCCCTCGTGCACCCCCGGGCTGTCCAGCGCGCGTTCCGGGTCGGTCACGGCGGGCAGCTCGGCGTACTCGACGCGGACGAGCCCGGCGGCGCGGCGGGCCAGCTCGGGCGTGCCGGCGGCGACGACGGCGACGGGCTCGCCGATGTAGCGCACCACGTCCTCGGCCAGCACCGGCTGGTCGCGCGTCTCCAGCCCGTAGCGGTTGACGCCCGGCACGTCCGCGGCGGTCAGCGCCGCGTGCACGCCGGGCAGTGCGAGCGCCGCCGACACGTCCACGGACACGATCCGCGCGTGCGGGTGCGGGCTGCGGACGGTCGCGCCCCACACCATCTCGTCGTGCCACAGATCGGATGAGTACGCGAAGTCGCCGCGCACCTTGGACATCGCGTCGGGGCGGCGGGCCGAGGCCCCCACACCGTCGGCCGCGACGGGCGGCGACTGGGGACGGGTCATGGTCATCGGGACCGCCCCGCGGCCAGGCGTACGGCGTCGAAGATCTTCTCGTAGCCGGTGCAGCGGCACAGGTTCCCCGCCAGGGCCTCGCGGATCTCCGGCTCGTCCGGATCCGGGCACCTGGCCAGCAGGTCGTGCACCGCGACCAGGAGCCCCGGCGTGCAGAACCCGCACTGCACCGCGCCCGCGTCCACGAACGCCTGCTGCACCGGATGCGCCTCCTGCCCGCCGGCCAGCCCTTCGACGGTCACCACGGACGAGCCCTCCGCCTGCCCGGCCGCGACCAGGCAGGCGCACACCGGCGTGCCGTCCAGGTAGACCGTGCACGAGCCGCATTCGCCCTGCTCGCAGGCGTTCTTGGAGCCCGGAAGCCCGGCCCGCTCGCGCAGCAGGAACAGCAGGCTCTCACCCGCCTGGACCCCGTCGAGGCTCCTGGGCACCCCGTTCACCCGCAGATCGACCCTCACCTGTTCAGCTCTCCTTCACCATCACGACGGCACTGTTCCTGCCAGGCCCACGCCAGCGTGCGCCGGGCGAGCACGGCGACGGCGTGCCGGCGGTAGCCGGCGCTGCCGCGTACGTCGTCGATGGGGGCGGTGGCCTGCGCCACCAGCTCGCCGAACCGGGTGCGGACCTGGGCGGGCAGCGCGCCGCCGCCCGCCCAGTCCAGCTCGGCGGCGGCGAACGCCTCGGCCCGCGCGGCGGCGACCGGCGTCGGGGCCGACGAGCCGACGGCGCACCCGACGCGGCGGCGGCCGGGGTCCAGCGTCAGCGCCACGGACGCGACGGCGATCACCATGGCGTTGCGCGGCCCGAGCTTGGCGAACTGCTCCGCGCCCGCGGCCACCGGCACCCGCACCGCCGTCACGATCTCGTCCTGGGCCAGCACCGAACGTCCTGGGCCGACGAAGAACTCCCTGGCTGGGACCGACCGCGTGCCCCGCACCGAGGCGACCTCGATCGAGGCGCGGGCCGACAGCAGCGGCGGCAGCGCGTCCCCGGCGGGGGAGGCGGTACCGAGGTTGCCGCCCACGGTGGCCCTGTTGCGGATCTGCGCGGAGCCGACCGTGCGCGCGGCCTGCGCCAGGCCCGGCAGCTCGGCGCCGAGCTCCTCGACGATCCGCGTGTACGGCACGCCCGCGCCGAGCGTGATCGTGTCGCCGTCGCGCGACCACGCGCGCAGCTCGGGCACCCGGGAGAGGTCGATCAGGGCGGAGGCGGTCCGGTGGCCGAAGTTGAGGCCGACCATGACGTCCGTGCCGCCCGCGAGCAGCGTGGCCTCCGGGTGCGCGGCCTTCAGCTCGGTGGCCTCCCGCAGGTCGCCGGCCCTGAGAAAGGTGGCGGTGGTCATGTGGAGATTTCCTCCTTCGCCCGTTCCGCGCCGTGCCGCTCGGTCAGGAACAGCGCGGCCACCGTCCCCACGACGCCCGCGGCGGTCATGTAGACGGCGATGGCCAGCCAGGAGCCGGTGCCGCCGTACAGCCCGGTGGCGATGATCGGGGCCAGGCCGCTGCCGAACACCGTGCCGAGCGTGTAGCCGACCGACATGCCCGTGTAGCGCACGGCCGGCGGGAAGACGTGGGCGAAGAAGGCCGGCATGGTGCCGTAGTTGGCGGCGTACGGGATGAACAGCACCACGAAGCCGACCAGCATCAGGCCGAACGAGCCGGTCTCGAAGAGGGAGAACCACACATACGGCAGCGCCGCCATCGCCACGATGCTGACCCAGAAGATCCGCTTGCGGTCCACCCGGTCCGACAGCCAGCCGAAGAACGGGATGGCGACGATGGTGAACACGTTGACCAGCAGCACGAGCTGCAGGATCAGGTCGCGGTCCAGGCCGAGCTGCTTCTCGCCGTAGCTGAGGGAGTAGACGGTCGCGATGTAGAAGGTGACGCCGGCCGGGATGTAGGCCAGGCACATGAGCAGCACGCGCGGCCAGTGGTTCGACAGCACCTCCGCGAGCGGCGTCTTCCTGACCTCGCCGCTCTCCTTGACCTCCTGGAAGTCGGGGCTCTCCGCCAGCTTCAGCCGGATGACCAGGCCCAGCCCGACCAGGATCGCGCTCAGCAGGAACGGCACCCGCCAGCCCCAGGCCAGGAAGGCGTCGTCGGACAGCTGCGAGGTGAGCAGGAACACCAGGTTGGCGAGCAGCAGGCCCCAGGCGGCGCCGGTGTTGACCAGGGCGCCGAAGAAGCCGCGCCGGGCGCGGGCGGCGTGCTCGACGCTCATCAGCACCGCGCCGCCGTACTCGCCGCCCAGGGACAGGCCCTGGACGACGCGCAGCGCCACCAGCAGGATCGGGGCGGCCACGCCGATCGTCTCGTACGTCGGCAGCAGGCCGATGCACAGCGTGGCGCCGCCCATCAGGCACAACGTGACGACCAGCATGGACTTGCGGCCCAGCCGGTCGCCGAAGTGCCCGAAGAGCGCGCCGCCGATCGGCCTGGCCACGAACGCCAGCGCGAACGTCGACAGCGACAGCAGGGTGCCGACCAGATCGTCGTAACTGGGGAAGAAGAGCTTGTCGAACACCAGCACGGCGGCGGTGCCGTAGATGAAGAACTCGTACCACTCGATCGTGGTCCCGGCCAGGCTGGCGAGGACGACCCGGGTGGAGCTGGACGGTTGTGCCATGGCGGTCACTTCCTCAGGAAGCGGGTGACGGTGTCACGAAGCACGGCGGCCTCGTCGCGTACGGCGGACAGCCGTACGAAGTCGTCGCCGAGGAGATCTCCCTCGGCGGGTACCCCGAACATGACGGTGGGAATGCCGCGCTCAGCCGGCCCTCCCGCGTCGAAAGAACCCCCGTAGAAGCCGTGCCGGGACTCGCCGAAACGCTCCCGGACCGCGGCGTCGAGCGCGCCCAGCACCTCGCGGCGCTCGGGCGGCAGATAGGCCGGCAGCATCGTGACCCCCGGCCTGACCTGGCACCCCTCCAGGTCCTCCAGCGCCTCGGCGATCTCCGCGGCGGCCTGCGCCGGATCGGTGCCGGGCAGCAGCCGCCGGTCCACGACGATCCGCGCCGACGCCGGCAGCGTGTGCGGGGCCAGCGGCTCGTAGCTGACCAGGTACGGGACGACCTGCTCGCGGCCGAGCTCCGGATGCACGGCGCGGGACCGTACGACCGCGTCGAGCTCGCGCAGCCTGACGACCACGTCCGCGGCGACGTCGATGACCCGGCTGTCCCCGTCCGGGGGGTTCGACGAATGCGCGGCCTGGCCGTGGACGTCGACGATCACGTCCACCCGGCCCCGGTTGCCGAGCGACACCTCGAACCCGGTGGGGAAGAGCTGGATGACCAGGTCGGGCCGGTAGGGGAGGGCGTCGAGGATGGTACGGGAGCAGTCGTGGCTGCTGCGGCCCTCGTTGTTGACGCACAGCAGCAGCGTCCCGTGCAGCTCGACCTGCTCGGCGACGAGCCAGCTGGCCAGGTCGAGCAGGCACGCCTGGTGCGCCTTGTTCTGCGAGACGCCCTGGCCGAACAGGCACGGCTCGTCCACGCCCAGCTCGATCGGCGTGCGGATGCGGCCGGACCACGGGTCGGTCATGAGGTTGTGGTGCTGGGTGGGCGTGTAGGCCATGAGCGCCAGCGTGGGGCCGTCGCCGTCGCCGAACCGGACGGCGAACTGGTTGGCGGGCAGGTCGATGACGTCCGTCGCGCCCGCCGCCAGGAACGCCGGGCGCAGGTGGTCCTGGACGTAGCGGACGAGCGCGGGGTGGTCGGGGTCGATGAGGGTCCGCGCGCCCAGGGGCACGGCGGAGGGGACGCGGGCCAGGGCGGCCAGCGCGTCCACGACGTACTCGCCGGTGACCGTGACGGAGGCACTGCTCACCGCGCTGCTCACCGCGCTGTTTACCGCGCTGTTTATCGGGCCGCTGCTCGCTGGGACGCCGCTCATGAGAGCTCGCGCAGACGGGGGAGCACGTCGCCGCCGAAGCTCTCGATCAGCTCGCTCGGCAGCGTGTAGTTGCCGACGTGCCGCAGGTAGAAGCCGGTCGCTCCCAGCTCGACCGCCTTCCTGGCGCGTTCCACGATGTCGTTGACGGTGCCGAACAGGCAGAACGTCTGGGCGAACCGGACCGCCATCTCGTCGGTGACCCACTTGGAGGCGTGCCGGATGGCCAGCTCCCAGTCCTCGGCGTGCACCATGTCCGGGTAGACCTCGGGCACGTGCGGCGGCGGGGCCAGCTCGATCCCGGCGATGCGCAGGAAGTCCTGGCCGCCGATGGTGGCCATGTGCAGGCAGATCGGCTTGAGCACGGCCGCGTCGCGTTCGAGGTCGTCGGTGACCTTGCAGAACGCCCCGGCGGTGAACTCGAAGGGCCGCGGCGACCCGGCCAGGCCCTTCCGCACCGCCTTCGTCGTCTGGCCGAGCGTCTCGGGCGAGATGCCGGCCAGGGTGACCACGCCGTCGGCGATCTCACCGGCCAGCTCCAGCGTGCGCGGGCCGCTCGCGGCGATGTGCACGGGCACCGCGCCGCCGGCGTCGCGCAGGCGCAGCCGCCGCTCGCCGTACTCCCATTCCCCGCCGCTCAGCAGCGCGCGGATCTGCTCGATGGCCGCCTGGAGCTCGGCCCGCTTCGACGGGCGGATGCCCATGGGCTTGACCGAGCTGTCGCCGGTGCCCAGGCCCAGGATGACGCGGCCCGGCGCCAGCTCCGCGACCGTGTTGATGCCCGAGGCCACCACGGTCGGGTGCCGGGTGACGACGTTCGTGACCGCGGTGGCCAGGCTGATGCGGTCGGTCCTGGTCGCGGCGACGGCCATGGCCGCGTACACGTCGCGCCACAGCAGCTGCGAGTCGGCGATCCAGGCGACGTCGAACCCGTAGCGCTCGGCGCGCCGCACCTCTTCGGCGATCTGGTCCGCTCGCGTGGCCGGTGGGAAGCGGACACCTACTTTGATCAACGAGACCACCCTCTTCCGGATTAATCCGGCAACGTAGTCTGTTGTCTGACATCAGTCAACGGATGTGGCAGAATATCCCGGTGAGCACCGAGCAGACACGTGACCCCGTTCGGTACGAGCCGCTCGCTCGCACCCCCTTGCCCGACGTCATCGCCGAGCAGCTGCTGGCCGAGATCGACTCCGGCGCGCTGCGGCCCGGCGACCGGCTGCCCTCGGAGCCCGAGCTGGCCCGCCAGCTCCAGGTCGGGCGCAGCTCCCTGCGCGAGGCCATCCGCAAGCTCCACACGCTGGGGGTCCTCGACGTCGTACGAGGGCGCGGCACGTACGTCCGGCATCCCACGGAGCCGGAGCCGAGCGAGCAGTTCGTCCACTGGAGCGCCACCCAGGGCCCGGCCATCGCCGAGGTGCTGGAGGTCCGGATCGGGCTGGAGCTGGCCGCGTCCGGGCTGGCCTGCGCCCGCGCCACCCAGGCCGACATCGACGAGGTGGCGGCGCGCTGCCGCGAGCACGAGTCGGCCCGGCGCAAGGGCGACCTGGCCGTGCTGGTGCGCACCGACGAGCAGGTTCACGAGAGCCTGATCAGGGCCGCGCACAACGACCTGCTGCTGCAGATCTATCTGGCGCTGGTGCCGCAGATGGCGGAGTTCCGCGAGCACACGCTGGCGCTTCAGCGGGCCGACGAGCGCTTCGACCCGCACCACCGGGCCATGCTGACCGCGCTGGTCGAACGCGATGCCGCCGGGGTGCGCGCCGCCGTGGTGCAGCACGTCGGGGCGCTCTACGGCGAGGTCAAGGCGGCGGGGACGGTGGAGCTGGGCCGGCCGCCCGCGGGCCGGATGCTCGACTTCGCCACGATCCTGGCCAACTTCACCTGACCTGCGGCCGCGGACCGGATCGTGTCAGCGGACGCAGGAGGGGCGCCGGCCGGATCGTGTCCGCGGCCGCAGGAGGGATCCGCTAGGCCGGACGGCGGGCCAGCAGGTGCGCCTGCGGCCATCCGCGCGTGGCGTCCTCGGAAGGCGCGATGATCAGCCGCGCTATCTCGGGGAGCCCCGCCTTGAGCAGCAGCTCGGCGACGCGATCCGGCGAATAGCGGTAGGCGAGGCACACCCGATGATCGAACGCCTCCGCCACCTCGTCGGGATCGTCGTACCCCTGGAAGGCCACCAGCAGGTGGCCGCCGGGCGCGAGCACCCGGTAGAACTCGGCAAGGATCTCGGGCAGCCGCTCCGGCGGCGTGTGGATGATCGAGTAGTTGGAGAGCACCCCGGCGAGCGAGGCGTCCGCCACGTCCAGGGCCGCCATGAGCCCCACCTCGAAGCGGAGGTCCGGATAGGCGTCCCTGGCGATCGCCACCATCTCCGGCGACAGGTCGACGCCGAACGCGTCGACGCCGAGATCGCGCAGATGCGCGGTGACGTGGCCGGGCCCGCATCCCACGTCCGCCACCGGGCCGTCACCCGAAGCCCGCACCAGCTCGGCGAACAGGGGGATCATCGCGCGGTTGAGCGGGCCGGCGTGGTAGCTCTTGGGGATGCTCTCCGCGTAGAGCGTGGCGGCGGCGCCGTAGCCGGATCGGGTGGAGGTGAGGAAGGCCGACTCTGTCATGGACGGTCATGCTAACCCCGCCCGGACTCCGGGCGGCGAAATGACCGGGAAGTAGATCTTGCCCTACACTCCCTACGCCTATGGGATCTTGGTCCCGGGGCCTGGCGCCGCCGCGGCGGGCCGTCCACAACGACAAGGGTGCTGACTCTCGTGGTAACGCATGAACAGATGGTCGAGCTCTTCGGTGACGAAGCCGTGCTGCTGATGGAGGTCGAGCACCTTCGCGACAAGGGGCTCTCCGACGCGGACGCGCGGATCCTGGGCCAGGTCGGGCTGCCGGTGCGTGCGGACCTGGCGTTCACCGCCGCCGTGGCGGGCGAGCCCTCGTCCGGCGCCTCCGTGGTGTTCAAGACCGGCGGCGGAGACGTGGACGTGCTCATTCTCGGCGGTACGGCCGGCGAGGGCGGCATGCGGTACTTCCTCGACCTGCGCGGCGGCGTCGTCGGCCTGCTCTCGCTCGACGGGGAGCCGCAGGCGGAGAAGGTCAACACCGACCTGGAGAGCTTCGTCGAGTTCCTCTACCGGCTCAGGGCGCGCCAGCGGGCGCTGAACGGCGAGCCCGAGGAGGCCGGCCGCGACTACACCGAGCGGCTGTGGCTGTCGTTGAAGGAGCTGGACCCGGCGGCCTTCACCGGGGCCGAGGGCTGGTGGCCGATGGTGCTGGACACCCTGATGGACCGGGACCTGATCGCCGAGACGCGGGCGTTCCTCCAGCAGCGGCGCGCCGAGGTGGCCGGCGAGCTCGCCGGCGGATCCGCCGATCCGGCTCGCTGGTCGCAGCGCGACGGCTTCGACCAGGCGGTCAGCCGGCTGGAGAGCGACGGCTGGCGGCTCGTGGACGCGGAGCGGTTCGCGGCGGAGGGCGAGACCAGCGGGCTGCTGAGCCTGCCCGCCGACCTCGACGGCCACTTCGCGCCGGACGGCTCCCTGGTCAAGGACATCGGCATCGCGTGGCGGGGCGGGCTGCCGTCGAACGTCCAGTCGGTGTTCGCGCGGGAGGGCCTGGTGGTCTGCGTTCCCGGGCAGTCGGACCGGGAGGACGAGGACGCGCTGCTGGAGCTGGACTCCGACGAGCTGGGCAGGCAGGCGGACGAGGCGATGGACGCGCTGTTCGCGGCGGTGCACGGGCTCAACAAGCCGGAGGACGGGGTGGTGACCTGCCTGGCCACCGACCGGTCGTCCGACCTCTGCGAGATCGTCCGGGCCTTCGAACGGCTCGCCGCGCACGGCTACCTCGCCGAGCCCGACCTGTGGCCGACGGCCTCCGGCGCCTGGCAGCACGTACGGGAGGCGACCCCGGACGGGCAGGCGCCCAAGGCGGTCTTCTGGATCACCCAGGCGCATACGTCGTGCTTCGACCTCCGTGGGGACCTGGTGGACGAGCTGGCGGTGCAGTGGGTCGGCGATCGGGAGCTGATCGCGGAGGTCCTGTCCGGCACCGGGCTGCAGGTGACGACGCCGCCGGACGACACCGTGGCGTTCCTGATCAGGGCCGCCGGCCAACGACACCCGGAAGCGGCCTCCTGAGGCGGCTTTCTTAGGCGGCCTCCTTAGGCGGAGGCCGACGTCTGGAAATGGTCTCCTGAGGCGGCCTCCTTGAGGCGGGGCCGACGCCTGGAGGCGGCTTCCTCAAGTGAGGCCGACGTCCGGGAGCGGCCTCCTCTACTGAGGCGGAGGCCGCTGCGGACGGGTCTGACTACAGGGGTGAGCGGGTGACGGACTCGGCGCGCTGGACGACGGCGGCGATGCGGGCGGCGAGGCCGGGCCACAGCGCTCGGGGCAGGTCGTGCCCCATGCCGTCGATGACGACGAGCTCGGCGCCCGGGATGGCGTCCGCGGTCGCGCGCCCGCCGCTGACGTCGCACAGGACGTCGTCGGCGCCGTGGACGATCAGGGCGGGCAGGTCGAGTGAGCCCAGCAGCGCCGTCCGGTCACCGGAGGCGACGACCGCCACGGCCTGGCGGATCATGCCGGTCGGGTCGAAGGAGCGGTCGTAGGCGAGCCCGACGCGTTCGCGCAGCGTGGCCTCGTCGGGCTCGAAGCCGGGTGATCGCACCACCCGGGACGCCCTGACCCACTGCTCGATGACCTCCTCCCGGGTCGTGGCCGGCGGACCGGCCAGCGCGGCCAGCGCCTCCGGATGCGGCTGGCCCACGGAGCCGTCGCCGGTGGAGGACATGATCGAGGTCAGCGAGCCGACCCGGCCTGGGTGCTCGATCGCGGCGGTTTGGGCGATCATCCCGCCCATCGAGGCGCCGACGAGGTGGGCGCTGTCCAGGCCGAGCGCGTCGAGCAGGCCGACGGTGTCGCCCGCCATGTCGGACAGCGTGTAGGAGACCGAGGAAAGGTCGCCCGCCAGCACGGCCGGCAGGTCGGGGACCGGTGCGTCGTGGAAATGCGTGGACAGGCCCACGTCGCGGTTGTCGAACCGGATCGCCTGCAGCCCCTGCGCGACGAGCTCGGCGCAGAAACCCTCGTGCCAGGCGATCATCTGCCCGCCGGCGCCCATCACGAGGAGCACGGGCGGCGCCTCGGGATCGCCGAAGCGCTCGTAGACCACCTCGATTCCGGACGGGCCGACGTTGAGGGCCTTTTCCGCATTCATGCGTGACTCCATCTCCTCCAGGAATGGCAGAAAAGACCGTACCAGTATTCGCTGGAAAAACCACGAGTCAAAAGCGGGGAAATTGCGGGATGACCAATGGCGACCATTTCCCATTAAATGGGCGCGGCAGGTCATATACTGGAAATGCAAGGGGCGGAATTCATTCGGTGTGCAGCGCCTCGGCGATCGTCAGCCGCGCCGCCGAGCGCGCGGGCACGAACGCCCCCAGCATCGCGATCGCCACCCCCGCCAGCGGCGGCAGGGCCAGCTCAGCGGCTCGCCAGACGTCCAGCATGAAGTCCGGCAGCGTCAGGCCCGCCGCACCGGACATGGCCCCCACGACCACCCGGTGCGCGACGACTCCGATCGGCAGCCCGAGCAGCCCGCCGAACGCGCCCAGCGCCGCCATTGACGTCACCATCATCACGCTCACCTGGCGCGGGGTCATCCCGATCGACTTGAGCATGCCCAGGTCGCGGCGGCGTTCGCGGGTGTTGAGCAGCACGGTGTTGAACACGCCGAGCGCCGCGACCGTGCCGAGCAGCAGCGTGAACGCGGATGCCGCGCCGATGACGGTCACGCTGTCGCGGTTCGTCGGTGACTGGGCGGCCGGGTACAGGCCCGGGTCGGCCCTGCGTACCGCGGCGTTGTAGGGCTCGACGTCCGTGCCGGGGGCCAGACCGACCTCGTACTGGGTGGGTCGCATCTCCGGGTCGAGCGCCATCAGTGTCGGCCAGCTCGCCATGAGCGGGTCGTCCGCGCCGCTCATGGCCTCGCCCACGATCGTGACCGGCGTACGCGCGCCGCCGAGCGTGAGGGTGAGCCGGTCACCGATCCCGAGCCCGTGCACCCTCATGAACGCCGACGGGACGACCACCTCGCCCGGCCCCGACAGCCGGCGCCCGCGCACGATCGTCTCACCCCGTGCCGCGGTGTCCCCGCGCAGGAACTGGACCATGATCCGCCCGGACCGTCCCGCCAGGCGCAGGTCGATCCAGGCGTCCGCGATCACGTGCCGGGCGCCGGGCAGCCCGCGCAGCAGCGCCTCGATCCCGGCGTCGTCGTGGCGGGGCCTGGTCTGGTCCGGCCGGCCCACGTGGACCACCGTGTCGACGTGGCCGACCCGCTGCGCCGCGTCCCCGTACGCGGTCATCGTACGGAACAGGCCTGAGGCCAGCGTCACCGTCGTCACGCCGAGCACGACCGCGGCCAGCGTCAGCAGGGAGCGGCCCGGACGCGCGAGCGGCAGCCCCAGCCCCAGGCTGACCGAGCGCGGCAGCCGCGTGCCGGCCAGCAGCCGCTGCACCCGCTGGGCCCGCCCGGCGCGCGGCGCGCTGCCCGCGCTGATCGTCTGCGCGGCCGACAGCCGGTACGCCCGCGAGGCCGGCCCCAGCGCGGCCAGCACCACCACGGCCGGTACGCCGGCCAGCGCCAGCGCGTACACCCGGAGGCTGATCCCGGCGCCGAAGTCGGCCGACCCCGTGCCCTCGAACAGGTGCCGCAGCAACGGCTGCGCGGCCAGCCCGCCGAGCGCCGTGCCCGCCAGGCAGCCCGCGAACCCGGGCAGCAGGACCATGCCCAGATACACCGCGACCACCTGGTGGGGCGTGAACCCCACGGACTTGAGCACCCCGATGTGCCGCAGGCCGGCCACGACGGCGCCGCTGATGACGTTCGCGACGATGAGCACCGCGACCGCCAGGCCCAGAACGCCGAACACCGTCAGGAACGGGACGTAGACCGAGGCCGTCCTGGCGACGTCCCGTTTGACGGCCAGGTACGTCTGCGAGTCCAGCAGCGAGCCCTCGGGCAGGCTCGACGTGAGGGCCGCCATGGCCGCGCGCAGGTCGCCGTCCGTCTTGGCGGTGGTGAAGCGCAGCAGCAGTTGAGCGGCGGCAGGCTGCCCCGCCGTTGAGCCGCCGGGGCGCCCCGTCGGCTGGCCTTCCGTCTGGCCCGCTGGTTGGCCCGCGCTCTGCAGGGCCTGGAGCTGGTCCGGTGTGACCCAGGCCTCCGCTGACCTGCTGAGGCTGCTGGCCAGGCCGACGATGGTGAGCCGCGTGCCCCCTTCGAGCTCGACCGTTGCCCCCAGCAGGTCGCGGAAGAACGGCTCGGCCGGGCGGTTGACCACGATCTGCCCGGGTGCGGCGGCCCAGCGGCCCGCCCACAGATCCACCCGGTCCACCGGGCCTCCAGGGCCGGGGCGGCCGACGACCGCGAGCGGGCCAGGCGGCAGGCTCTGCGCGGTGCCTGCCACGGTGACGACGACCTGCCCGAACGGCCCGGCCACCGCCTCCACCGCCGCCGCCGATCCTGCCGACGGCCCAGCCGCCGATCGGCGTGCCACCTGGAGCAGCTGGTCGCCTGAGACCTTGGTGGTGTCGAACGTGGCCACGACGTGCGCCCCGCGCTGCCGTTCGAAGGCCCGGTCGAAGGGCGCCGAGGTGGCTTCGAGCAGGCCGAGCGCCATCACGATCGCCACGCTGGAGCACAGGACGACCACGCCGAGCACGACGCTCTGGAAGCGGCGCCGCCGTACCGCCGCCACCGACACCCGCCACACCGCCCCCGCACCCTCGAACCGCCTCCCGACGTCACCGCTCATGAGGCCACGGCCCGCTCCCCGGTCACCCTGCCGTCGGCGAACTCGATCACCCGGCTCGCGCACCGCTCGGCCAGCCGCTGGTCATGGGTGACCAGCAGCAGCGTCTGCCCGATCTGATGCAGGTCGAGCAGCAGGTCCATGACCTGTTCACCCGTGCCGCTGTCCAGAGCGCCCGTCGGCTCGTCGGCCAGCAACAGGGCGGGACGGTTCATCAGGGCCCTGGCGACGGCGACCCGCTGGCGCTCACCGCCGCTCAGCACCGCGGGATAGCGGGCGGCGCGGCCGGCGATGCCGAGCTCGTCCAGGAGTTCGAGCGCCCGCCTGCGGGCCTGCGCCGCCGGGGTGCCGGTCAGCTGCGCGGCCAGGGCCACGTTGTCGAGCGCGGTCAGGTCATCGAGCAGGTTGAAGAACTGGAAGATCATGCCGATCCCGCGCCGCCTGAACACCGCCAGCCCGCTCTCGTCCAGCCGCCCCAGATCCTCGCCCCGCACGGTGACCGTCCCCGAGGTGGGGCGGTCCAGCCCGGCGATCATGTTGAGCAGCGTCGACTTGCCGCACCCCGACGGGCCCATCACCGCGACGGCCTCACCGGCGCGGATCTCCAAAGAGACGCCGTCCAGCGCCACGGTCTCCCCGAAGTGCTTGCTCACGCCGTCGAGCCGCACCACCGCCGGGCTGTCGGTGCCCCCGCCGCCGGGGCTCTCGGTTGTCATGACCAGAGGCTACGGAGAAGGCCGGGGTGCGGGCATCCTTCCCCGGATGTGCTCCGGCGGTCGTGTCATCCCGTGGATGTACGTCAGGGGATCCGGGGGCTGATGCGGATCACCGGACGTTCTGCGATGGTGAACGGGTGGGAACCGCCGAGCCGGCCGCCGCCGCGCACACGCCCGCACCCGTGTCCTCGCCCCGTGTGCTGATCGCCGACGACCAGACGCTGATCCGCACCGGCTTCCGCCTGATCCTGACCACGCGCGGCATCGACGTGGCCGGCGAGGCGGCCGACGGCGTGCAGGCGGTCGCGGCGGCGCGCGAGCTGGACCCGGACGTCGTCCTCATGGACATCCGCATGCCGAACCTGGACGGCCTCGAAGCCGCCAGGCAGATCCTGGCCGGCCGCCCGCGCTGCCGGGTGATCATGCTGACCACGTTCGACCTCGACCGCTACGTCTACGCCGCGCTCGCGCTCGGGGCCAGCGGCTTCCTGCTCAAGGACGTCACGCCCGAGCACCTGGCCGCCTCCGTACGGCTGGTCGGCACCGGGGACGCCCTGCTCGCGCCGTCGATCACCCGGCGGCTGGTGGAGCGGTTCGCCGCCCCCGACCGCGTCCGCGCCACCCCGCCGGGGGCCGGGCACGACGGGCTGACCGGCCTGACGCCCCGCGAGCTGGAGGTGCTGACGCTGCTGGGGCAGGGCCTGTCCAACGCCGAGCTGGCCCGCGTGCTGACCCTCAGCGAGCCGACCGTGAAGACGCACGTCGCCCGCATCTTCGCCAAGCTCGGCCTGCGCGACCGCGCCCAGGCCGTGGTCGTCGCGTACGAGACCGGGCTGGTCAGGCCGGGGGATCGGCCAGGAGATCGGCGCGCGTGACTAGGATCGGGGCCATGCGACACGCCGAGGCGCCGATGGTCGCCGACTTCTGGTTCGACCCGGCCTGCCCCTATACGTGGATCACCTCCCGCTGGCTGGTCGAGGTGGCGAAGGTGCGGCCGGTCGAGGTGCGGTGGCACGTGATGAGCCTGTCGGTGCTCAACGAGGGGCGCGACGACGATCCGGAAGGCGACCCCGAGGGCTACCTGTGGGTCCCGGTGCGCGTCTGCGCGGCGGTGCGGAAGGCGTACGGGCAGGAGGCTCTGGGCCGTTTCTACACGGCGCTGTGGACCGCGGACGGCGAGCAGCGCGACTGGATGGGCGATCTGCGCGCGGCCCTGGCCGCGGCGGGGCTGCCGGGGGAGCTGGCGGAGGCGGGCCTGTCCACCGACTACGACGACCTGGTACGCGAGTCGCACGCGGAGGGGATCGGGCTGATCGGCGAGCACGTCGGCACCCCGGTCGTCGCGGTGACCGGCGGGGGAGGGGAGCGGGTGGTGTTCTTCGGGCCGGTCGTGTCCGTGATCCCGCGCGGCGAGCAGGCCGGGCGGCTGTGGGACGGGACCCTGCTGGTGGCCGGCACGCCCGGCTTCCACGAGCTCAAGGGCCGCCCCCACGAGGAGCCTCAGCTCACCTGAGAGCCGACGCGCGGCCGCTCTGAAGGGCCGTCACGAGGAGCCCCAGCTCACCTCGGGGCCCTGCAGACGGCCGTCACGTGGAGGAGCGGGCCACCAGGTCGGGGGGGAAGATGACGTGCCGGTGCTCGTGCCCGGCCGGCTGGTTGGCCTCTTCGAGCAGCATCAGGGCGGCGGTGCGGCCGAGCTGCAGCCGCGGCTGCCTGATCGACGACAGCGGCACCGCGGCCGCGGCGGCGAAGTCGATGTCGTCGTACCCGAGGATGGCCACGTCCCCGGGGACCCGCAGGCCGCGCTGCGTCAGCTCCTGCAGCACGCCCAGCGCGACCAGGTCGTTCGCGCAGAAGACGGCGCTGGGCCGCGCGTCGCCGGGCATTCCGGCGATCTGCGCGCCCGCGGTGCGCCCGGTGGCGATGGTGAGGTCGGGCAGGCGGATGACGGTCAGGGTGTCGTCGGGGGTGAGCTCGGCGGCCAGCCCCTGGTGCCGGTCCTCGACCTGGCGGACGGTGAAGGGCCCGCCCGCGTACGCGATGTGCCGGTGCCCGCGCTCGCGCAGGTGCCGCCCGGCCAGGCGCCCGCCGAGAACGTCGTCGACCGAGACGGCGCACCCCTGCTCGTGCCGCGTCGAGCTGTCGAACACCACCACCGGGATGCCCCTGGCCGTCAGCCGCCCCAGGCGCTCGCGCTGGCCGCGGTCGTTGACCGGGGTGATCAGCACGCCCAGCGGTCGCTGCTCCTCGAACGTCTCCAGCAGCCTGGCCTCGCGGGCGGCCTCCTTGCTGCTGTTGAACACCATCACCGTCAGGCCCGCGCCCTGCGCCGCCGACTCCACGCCGCGCAGCACGTCGATGAAGAACGGGTTCGCCAGGTCGAGCGCGACCACGCCGATGCTGCGGCTGCGCCCGGCCCGTAGCTGCCTGGCCGAGCCGTTGCGGACGTAGCCGAGCTGGGCGACCGCCTCCTGCACGCGCCGCCGGGTCTCCGGCGCCACCATCTCCGGCCGGTTGAGCACATTGCTCACCGTGCCGACGGAGACTCCGGCCAGCCGGGCGACCTCTTTGATGCTCGACATCGTTCCTCGCGTCTGATGAGGGCGGCATGACGATGCGGCTTGAATCGTATTAATGCCCCTGGTGGCAAACGTTTACCAGCTAGAGACGTGGTCATTGCCAGTCACACTAGCTTTGATCCGAGAAAAGCTCCAAAACGATTTACATAATATGATCAGGGCTCAAAGTGAGCAAGCGGCCGTTACCGCTTGGGCCAGTGCCAGGGCGGCTCGTCCAGGGGCTCTTGGCCGGCCACGCCGGTCTCGCCGAATTCCTTGACCAGCTCGACGGTGCTCGCCCCCGCCCTGCCGAGCGCGGCCACCAGCGGCATGCTGTGCGTGACGGTGACGATCTGCGTACGCGCTCCCGCGGCGGCGACGAGGCCGGCCAGCGGCGCGATCAGGTCGGGGTGCAGGCTCGTCTCCGGCTCGTTGAGCACCAGCAGCGCCGGCGGGCGGGGCGTCAGCAGCGCGGCCACCCAGAACAGGTAGCGCAGCGTCCCGTCCGACAGCTCCGCCGCGCCCAGCGGGCGCAGCAGGCCGTGCTGGCGCAGCCGCAGCTCGAACCGGCCGGCCTCGGCGGCGACCTCCAGATCGCTACCGGGAAAGGCGTGGTCGACGGCCGTGTCCAGCGCGTCGGCGTCGCCGATCTCCCTGATGGTCTGCAGCGCCGCGGCCAGGTCGGCGCCGTCGTGGCCGAGCACGAGGGTGCGGGTGCCGATCCTGGCGGCGCGGGCGGGCGCGTCGGCGTCGGTGCGCAACTGGTCGTAGAAGCGCCACGAGCGGATCCGGTCGCGCAGCTCGAGCAGCTCGGGCGCGTGCTGGGGATCGGCGATCTCGCTCAGCATGCTGTCGAACGGCTTGATCCTCCCCGGTACGCGCCACCAGCCGCCGTCGGCGTCGCGCACGCGTACGGCTCCGCGCCCGCGCTCGGCCAGGACCGCGGCCGGGCGCAGCATGGGCCCGCTCCAGACGGCCTCCGCCTTGATCTCGGGGTCCAGCCGGAAGGCGGTGCCGCCGTCGGAAGGAGAGGGCATGCCCAGGTCCATCGCGTAGCCGAAGTCGTCGCCCGCGAACCCGAGCCGCAGGCTCACCGGGCCGGTGCGTACCGTGCCCTGGACCGGGTGCCGGCCCTCGCGCACCGCCCGGCCGACGCGCTCGGGGCCCGCCCACAGCGTGGAGGGCAGGCCGCCCTGCCGGGCCAGCGCGGCGACCGCCCCGTTGCGCGCGGAGTCGGCCAGCAGCCGCAGCGCGCGGTAGAGGCTGGACTTGCCGCTGCCGTTGGCCCCGGTGATCACGGTCAGCGGGGCGAGCGGCAGGACCAGGCGGCGCAACGACCGGTAGCCCTCCACCGCAAGCGTGCTGATCACGTACACATCCTGGCACTTCGGCCGGGCCGCCGCGTGGACGGGCGGATCGTGGCCGTGCCGCGCGCCATAGATTCGCGGGGGCGCGCCCATCTAAGGAGGCGAGACCCCGAGGAGAACCTTTGCACCCCGACCAACAGCGAGATTTCACGGAGTTCGTCGCCACCCGCTCCGACAGCCTGATCCGCCTCGCTTACGTCCTGACCGGCGGCGACCAGCACGCCGCCGAGGACCTGCTGCAGACGGCGCTGACCAAGACGGCCGGGCACTGGCGGCGGATCCGCGACAGCCCGGAGGCGTACGTCCGCCGGGTCATGTACCACGAACAGGTCGGCCGCTGGCGAAGTCCGCGCTGGGGCCGCGAACGCGTCGTCCCTGCGCTCCCCGACCGGGCCACGGGCGACCGTACCGCGGAGGTCGAGACGCGCCTGACGCTGGCCGCCGCGCTGATGGCCCTGCCGGCCCGCAAGAGGGCCGTGCTGGTGCTGCGCTACTACGAGGACCTCTCCGAGTCCGAGGTCGCCAAGATCATGGGCTGCTCGGTGGGCACCGTGCGCAGCCAGACCCACCAAGCCGTCTCCCGCCTGCGCGAGCTGGTCGGCGAAACCCTCATCCTGGAGGCCTGAGATGACCATCGACGAACAGCGGATCTCCGAAGAGCTGCGCGCCGTGGCGGCCGCGGCCAGGCCCGTCGACGCGCTCGCCCACGCCAGGCGGGCGCGGGCGGGCTCGCTGCGCCGGCGGCGCCTGTCCTGGTCGATCGCGGGGCTCGCCGCGGCCGCCTCGGTGGTCACGGCCGTGATCGCGCTCCCCGCCGGTGGCCCGGGCGGGGACACCGCGGCGCGGGTGTCGGGTCTGCCGGACAACACGCCCGGGCAGCTCGCGTCCGTACGCGCGTGCATGCCCGAGGGCGGCCCCGTGCACAACATGAACGGCAACCTGCGGATGCCGGAGCAGGGCGCGGTCGCGGACTTCCGGGTGCTGGCGGAGGCCAGGGACAAGGGCGGGTCCACCGCGCTGGTCGGCAGCATGTCGGGGTTCGTCCTGTGCACGCCGGCCACGCAGCAGGAGTTCGCGGAGCGGGCGGTCTTCACCTACTGGGGGTTCAAGGCGCCGGGAGACCTGGCCGGCTTCTCGGGGGACCTCCAGGTGGACGCGTACACCTCGCACACGCACTCGTACGCGGAAGGGCCTGACCGGATCCAGCGGGACGATACCTACCGGGTGGTCGTCGGCCGGGTCGGCGCCGGCGTGCGGCGGGTGGAGATCGACTGGGCGGACGGGCGGCGCGGCGACGCGCAGGTGACGGGCGGCTTCTTCATCGCGCGGATCCTGGGGAAGCTGGTGTACGGGGAGGACGCGAAATCGCGGGACGAACCGCCCTCGATCCTCTACTCCCCGCCGGTGACGGTCACCGCGTACGGCGCGCAGGGCCAGGTGCTCCGGGAGGAGAAGGACGTGGCGTTCGGCCCGCTCGGCAGGGGCGGCGACTGAGGCCGCCGGCTCACGCGCCGATCAGTTCGAGTCCGGTGATCGCGGCCGGGGTCAGCATCGACGCGTCCAGCTCGGACGGATTGGGGTCGGTCCGGACGGGCTGGGGGTGGCTCGGGCCGCATCCCGTGGAATCCATCCGTCGTGCGCACGGAGGTTCGTGGCAGGTGCCCGCGACGATCGGGCGGCACCGGGCAAGATCCGCTGATCAAGGCCCCACCGCAGCTCAGGCACCGGATCACCGGAGCGAAATTGTCGGTGCCGCCCGGCATGATGGGTTCATGACCGAAGAGCCTCCGATCACCCTCCTGGCCGACGAGACGGCCTACGCCGAAGCCGTGCAGCTGGCCGTCGACTCGGCCGCCGCCTACTACGCCGACGCCACCTCCACGCTCGACGACGACGCCTACGACCGGCTGGTGCGCGGGATCCAGGCGTACGAGGAGGCCCATCCCGAGCAGGTGCTGCCCGACTCGCCGACGGGCAAGGTGGCGGGCGGGGCCGTGGTGGGCGACGTGCCGCACACGGTGCCGATGCTGAGCCTGGACAACGTGTTCGGCCCCGAGCAGCTCGCCGACTGGGCCGCCTCGCTGGAGCGCAGGCTCGGCCGTCCGGTCACCGCGTGGAGCGTGGAGCCCAAGCTCGACGGCCTGGCGATCTCGGCCCGCTACCGAAACGGGCGGCTGGCCCAGCTCGTCACCCGCGGTGACGGCGCGGCGGGTGAGGACGTCTCGCACGCCATCGGCACCATCGTCGGGCTGCCCGGCCGGCTGGCCGACCCGGTCACGGTGGAGCTGCGCGGCGAGGTGATGATGACGGCCGCGCAGTTCGAGGACGCGTGCGCCAAGCGCAGCGCCCACGACGGCACCACGTTCGCCAACCCGCGCAGCGCCGCCGCGGGGACGCTGCGCGCGCAGGACCGGCCCTACGTGTGCGAGCTGACGTTCTTCGGCTACGGCGTGCTGCCACCGCCCGGCGACGAGTCCGAGCAGGCGGTCCGGCTGCGCGAGCTGCCGCACAGCGAGATCATGGAGTGGGTGGCCGGGCAGGGCGTGCAGACCACGGCCGCCACCCCGGTCGCGGGCATCGTGGCCGAGACGCTGGAGCGGGTGCAGGAGCGGGTCGGCGAGATCGCGGCGGCGCGGGCCACGCTGCCGTTCGGCATCGACGGCATCGTGATCAAGTGTGACCTGGCCGCCGACCAGGCGCAGGCCGGGTTCAGCTCGCGGGCGCCGCGCTGGGCGACCGCCTACAAGCTGCCCGCCACGGAGAAGATCACCAAGCTGCTCGGCGTGGAGTGGAACACCGGCCGCACCGGCATCATCGCCCCCCGCGCCGTGCTGGAGCCGGTCGAGCTCGACGGCAGCAAGGTCACCTACGCCACCCTGCACAACGTCGCCGACATCACCCGGCGCGGCCTGATGCTCGGCGACAGCGTGGTCGTCTACAAAGCGGGCGACGTCATCCCGCGCGTCGAGTCGCCCGTGGTCCACCTGCGCACCGGTGACGAGCAGCCGATCCCGATCCCGGCGGCCTGCCCGTCCTGCGGCGACGCCATCGACAGCTCCCAGGAGCGGTGGCGGTGCGTACGCGGGCGCGGCTGCCGGGCCATCGCCTCCATCGTCTACGCCGCCGGGCGCGACACGCTCGACATCGAGGGCCTGGCCGAAAACCGGATCAAGCAGATGCTCGACGCCGGGTTCATCGCCGACTTCGCCGACCTGTTCTTCCTGACCCGCGAGCAGCTCCTCGGCCTGGAGCGGATGGGCGAGACCAGCACCGACAATCTGCTCGCCGCCATCGAGCAGGCCAAGTCGAGGCCGCTCAGCAGGGTGTTCTGCGCCCTGGGCGTGCGCGGCACCGGCCGGTCCATGAGCCGCCGCATCGCCCGCCACTTCGCCACGATGGAGGCCATCCGCGCCGCCGACGCCGAGGCGATCGAGCAGGTGGAGGGCATGGGCCCGGAGAAGTCGCCGGTCGTGATCGACGAGCTGATCGAGCTCGCCCCGCTCATCGACAAGCTCATACAGGCCGGGGTGAACATGACCGAGCCGGGCGCCACACCCCCGACCGCCGCCGCCGCCACCACCGCCGGCGACGACGACGCCGCCGAGGAGAGCGGCACGCAGGTCACGCTTCCCTTGGCGACGATGTCCGTGGTGGTCACCGGCACGATGACCGGGTCGCTGGCGGCGCTGTCGCGCAACGAGATGAACGAGCTCATCGAGCGGGCCGGCGGCCGGGCGTCCTCCAGCGTCTCCGCCAAGACCAGCCTCCTTGTGGCGGGGGAGAGCGCGGGCTCCAAACGAGCCAAGGCCGAGGCGCTCGGCGTGCCGATCGTCACCTCTGACGACTTCGCTGTTCAGGTCGCCGACTTCCTGTAGTCACCCGAGGCCTTCTGGAGCCCCTCGCTCCTTTGGGGCGGTCACCAGCCGAACGGGTGATCCGCCGTAAGGGAGCGAGCCGAGACGCCAGCTCAGAAGGTGGGCCGTTCACGACGACACCGGTCACGAACGGAGAGACCACCCAGGCGCCTGACCACACCCCTGCGCTGCATGACCCGACCGGCCCGTGGAGCACACCGCCCAGCGCTGACGAGGATTCCGGCATCGTCGGGGCCGCTGCCGCGTCCCGCCTCGACCCCGTCGCCGCGCTGCGCCGCCAGTTTTCGAGCGGTGGCGGCGTGACGTTCTCGGACGTCACGGTCACCAGGACCGAGGGTAAGGAACCCGGCACACCGGGGATGAGCGACGAACCTCCACTTCGTCCACGACGGCCGCCTGTCCCGGTGGGGCCGTGCGATCGACATCCAAGCGCCTCCGGCCGATCAGGTGGCGACCTACGGCGAGCTCAACCTTCCGGAGTAGACCCGGCCGGGAGCTCCCAGACCGGGACGCTCGACTGCCCCTCGGGAGGCGGTGCGCTCGGTCACACTGGCGGTCGTGAACGACCTGTGCCCCGAGCCGGGCTGGAACCCGATCACGCTGGCCCCCGAGCTCTCCCAACTGGCGGCGGTCCTGACGGTCATCGTGCTGATCCGCGTACGCCTGCGCCGCACGCCCGCGACGAAGGACCTCTCACGCCGGCTGTCGAAGGGCATCTTCGGCACCGTCCGCTACGCCTTCGCGACGGCGGTCGCCCTCGGCCTGCTCCTGGCGTACGCCGACGACTACTGGAACCCGACGCCCGGCTGGCTGGCCGTCGCCGTCATCGTCATCGCGCTGCCGGCGTCGGCCCCGGTGCTGATCAGGCTCGTTCACGCCGTTCCGCGGGCCGCCGCGAGGAGGCCCGCTCCCTCGCCGGAGCGCACGAACGGGCCACCGCGGCCGGCGGTGCTCGCGGTGCTCGCGGTGCTCGCCTGGGCGGTCCTCCGACGCCTCAGATGAGACCTCGCCCATGCCGTGGCAGTGGCATGCTCGCCCGTGACGGCGGCTCCTGGAAACGGTGAGGAAACAGCCGCCGCTCTAGGACTGGTCCGCATGACCTACCGAATATCACTGACGGCTCTGGCCCTGGCACTGGCGGGGCTGGTGGCGCATCCGGTCCCGGCAGGCGCCGCCGCTGGTGCCGGCCCGAGCGCCGCCGCGCCGTCCGTGGAATGGAAATCCTGCCCGGACTACTCCGATGAGGTGGTCCGCAGCCTGGGCGTGACGGAGGACAAGGTCGCGGCCTTCCGTACCCTGATGAGGCGCCTGGAGTGCGGGACGGTCAGCGTCCCGCTGAACCACGGCGACCCCGACGGGCGGAAGATCGACATCGCGGTGACCCGCCTGGCCGCCACGGACAAGGCGCAGCGGCTCGGCGCCGTCGCCGTCCTGCCGGGCGGACCGGGCAACAACGGATACCTGGACCCGGTCCTGCGGGCCGCGCTCAGGAACAAGGAGATGGCGGGGCTCAACGAGCGCTACGACATCATCGGCTTCGACCCGCGCGGGGTCGGGTACAGCACCAAGGTCGCCTGCCCCATCTCGCAAGGAGGCCCCCAGGAGCCGGGCCCGCTGACCAAGGAAGCGGCCAGGACGATGTACGACGCCCAGGCCGCCGCCAACGAGAAGTGCGGAAACTCCGACCCCGCCTTCCTCGGACAGCTCACCACCGAGAACGTGGCCAAGGACCTGGACCTGGTGCGGACCGCGATGGGGGAGAGCAAGCTCAATCTGCTCGGCTTCTCCTGGGGCACGTATCTGGGCATGGTCTACCGCAGCGTGTTCCCCGGGCGCACCGGGCGGGCCTTCCTGGACAGCGTGGCGCCGCCGTGGACCCGCATCGACGAGCATGTCAAGGGCGCCGCGGGGGCGGCCGAGCGCAACTTCGGTCGCCTGGCCGCCTGGCTGGCCCGCCGCGATGAGACGTACGGACTCGGTGCCACCACGCGGCAGGTTCGCGAGCAGGTGGTGAAGCTGGTCCGCGCGTACGACAAGAGCCCCAAGACCTACACCGACCTGCAGCGGCCCGTCGACGGCGCGGCCGTCGCCGACCTGGCCCGCAGGAACTCGACCGAATGGGCGCGGGCGGGCAAGGCGCTGGCCGAGCTGCGGACGGCGACGGGCAGCACCGCCCCGCCCACCGTCAAGGCGCTGCTCGGCGGTCAGATGATGGGGACGCCCCTGCCCGGCGCGCCGGAAACGCTGAACCTGACCATGAACCTGGCCGTCGCGTGCAACGAGGACGGCAGCCGGGCCGACTTCGACACCGCCTGGCGCGGCTACCAGCAGCTCGTCAAGCGCCATCCGGTGACCGGCCGGTCCTGGGGGCTGCCCGCCATGTGTCCCGGCTGGCCGCTGCCGGTGCAGCAGGCCACGCTGAAGCGAGGCAGCGGGTCGCTGGTGCTGGCGGGGCATCTGCATGAGTTCATGTCCGTCTACGACTGGACGCTGCAGACGCGGCGCGCCGTCGGCGGCACCGTCTACACGGTCGCCGACGACGTGCACACGTCGACCACCCGGGTCCCCGAGTGCGCCGCCGACGTGGTGAAGTACTTCGAGACGGGTCGCGTCGACAAGGGCTGCGCGGGCAGCCCGATCCCGAGCTGACCACCGGTTTCCGGGCCAGGCGGCATGAGCGCGGCGGCGAGGGACAGACGCCGGATCATGTCCGCCCGGCCGTGACCGGCTCGGCGGTGGTCGCGTTGGGCAGGAGCAGCGCCCCGAGTGCCAGCCCGATCAGGCCGGCGACGACCGGCGCGCCGGTCCACAGCTCGGGCACGGCGGGCAGGCCGCCGCCCGTGGCCGAGGCGACCCCGATGTACAGCGACCAGGTGACGAAGGCGGACAGCCCGGCGAAGGCCCAGTAGGCGGCGCGCCGCTCACCCGACGGCCGGAGCCGGCGGATCAGCAGGTCGCTCACGAACCCGGCGATGACGAACGACAGCAGGATCGGCAGGTTGCGGAACTCCGTCTGGGCGCCCGGCATGAGCGCCATGATCGCGTACATGACGGTTACCGAGCCGAACGGCAACAGCCAGCGGCGCACCAGGAGAAGCACCGGGGCGAGCATGACCACGTTGGTGATGACCATGGAGGCGGCCACCTGGTCGGCGCCCGGGCCCACCGCCACGGGGCCGGCGCCCCGCGGACCGCCGGCGCCCGAGTCCCGCAGCATGGACAACGCCCGGACGATGCCCTCAGGGCGGTACTGCATGGCGCCGCCGTACGACAGGAACAGCGACACCAGCGTGGTGGCGAACGCGAGCCCGAGCAGCGCGGGCAGCAGGCGGCCGAACGAGGGCCGGGCGCCGACGTCGGGAGCGTTCCACGCCGAGCGCAGCGGTGTCGTGATGATGAGCAGCATCGTCACGATGAGGCCGAGGTGCGACGGGCTGAAGAAGATGTCGATGGTCGTCTCGATGCCGAGGACGGTGTGCCACGTCAAGTCGGCGAGCCCGAAGGCGGCGAACGCGGGAATCGCCACCAGCCCGGCGAGATAACCGGTGGGGACGGCCGCCAGCCCCTGCCGGCCGGTGCGCATGGTGCGCCACACCTGCCAGATGATCCAGCCGGAGACGACGGCGAAGCCGGAATAGAACACCGCGTGCCAGGGAGTGAAGAACGTCTCCAGCTCCGCCGCCAGGTTGCTGTGCGCCCAGGTGTCGATCATCAGTCCGACCCCGAACCAGATGCCGAGTAACGCCGTCACCAGGTCTGTCCTGGGGGCCACCCATCCGCGGGGCTCCCCGGTGTTCGCCACGAATCGCCGGGCGCCGGCGAAGGCAGATGCCACGTCGTCATTCCTTTCAGAGGGTGGGTCACGCTGTTTCGGCGCTGAGGGCCTGCGCCACCGGCCGGCGGGCCGCCAGGCGGGCGGGCAGGGCGGTGAGTGCCGCCGTCGCCAGGAGGATCGCCAGCGCGGCGCCGAACAGCCACGAGGAGGGAGCGTCCACCGAATTCCTGGCGGCGAAGAGCGAGAGCAGGCCGACGCCCAGGGGGACGCCGATGAGGGCGCCCGGCAGGCTGGGCAGGAGCTGGGCGGTGGACAGCCCCGCGGTGATCTGCCCGGGGGTGGCGCCGAGGGTGCGGGCGATGGCCATGTTCGCCTGGGCCTCCATGGCGTTGGTCCAGGTGAGCGTGATGGTGTTCACGACGGCGAGGGCGATCAGCAGGATGGTGACGGCGAGCATCAGCCGGCGGTCGTGCTCGCCGCGCAGGTTGGGCAGGGCGGAGGAGCCGTTGAGGCCGTAGCCCCGCTCCGTCTGGGCGTGGAGGGTCAGCAGGGCGATGATCGCGATCACTGTGGTGGCGGTGGAGCACGCCTGCAGCACGGCGCGGCCCGGCCGGCGGGCGGTCAGCCGCAGCCCGAGCAGCAGCGGCGTGGGCAGCAGCGCGGACAGCGCGGTGAGCCAGGGCCGGTGCCGGGGCTGGTGCGCGGTGGCGGACAGCGCCGTCACGGTCGCCGTGCGCATGGCCCGTAGCGTGGGGCGCAGCGTGGACAGCACCGCCACCGCCACCGCGAGGGCGGTCGCCGTGGCGACGGTGGCGCCGGTCAGCCCCACGCCGCCGATCCGGCTGTCGGTGGGGCTGGCGATGGCGGGCACGGTCAGGCGGGCGATCGTCAGCCCCAGCGCGTCGCCGGCCAGCGCCAGCGCCAGGTACTCGGTGAGCAGGACGGCGGCGATCAGACCAGGGGCGGCGCCGACGGCCTTGAGCAGCCCGGCCCGGCGCGTCTGCTCGACGGCACGTCCCGCGGCCAGCGCCGCCACTCCGGTGATGGCCAGGAAGCTGAGCAGCCAGCTGCCGACGACCAGGATCGGCTGGGTGTCCTTGAGGATGACCATGTCCTGCACGGCCGTGAACTGCCAGGAGTGGAAGTTGATCCTGGCGGGGGAGTCGCGGTGGGCTTCGCGGAAGGCATCGCCTCCGGCCGGGTCACGCAGCTTGAGGTCCAGGGCCGTGGTCACCGGGAGGTCCTGCGCCGACGCCAGTGTCCGGGCATCTGATCGGGTCATCCAGGCCAGGCCGCTGTAGTCGGTGGGACCACCGCCCGGGCCGACCTGCGCCGCCCAGGGGTAGATGGAGGTGGCCGCGGTGACGGCGATCCCGACGACGGGGTACGGCCGCCCGGCGATGGTGACGCGGTCGCCGACGCCGACGCCCAGCGCGGTGGCGAAGCCGCGTTCGAGGACGGTGCCGCCGGAGCGCACCCAGCGACCCGAGGTCACCAGCGGCCGGTTGACCGTGCCGGGCGTCTCGGCGAACCCCTGCACCACCACGGGGGAGGAGGTGGAGTCGCGCGTGGCGAGGTTGGCGTAGACGACGCGATAGGGACCGTGGTGGGCGATCACGTCGGGATCTTCCGCCAGCTCGGTCAGGGCCGAGGCCACGGCGGAGCCCGTGTCGCCGGAGAGCGCCACCACGTCAGGACCGGCGGTGGCCGCGCGGGTCTGCTCGTACAGCGCGTCGCTCACGCCGCGCAGGGACAGGCCCAGGGCCATCGTGGCGGTGGCCACGGTGACCGCGAGCAGGAGCATCGCGGCCTGGATCTTGTGCCGGCGTACGTCGGCCAGCACCAGGCGTACGACGAGCACGAGGGAGCCCATGACGTTCAGCCCTCCAGCCCGATCAGCCCGCCGAGCCCGCGTGTAGACGACCCGGCCAGCCGCGTGTCGTCGACGAACATCCCGTCGCGCATCGAGACCAGCCGGTCCGCGCTGGCGGCGACCCGCTCGTCGTGGGTGACGATCACCAGCGTCTGCCCCGCCGTACGCAGCTCTTGGAAGATCCGCAGCACTTCGAGGGTCGCCGCGCTGTCGAGGTTCCCGGTCGGCTCGTCGGCCATGACGACCAGCGGTTCGTTGACCAGCGCGCGAGCGACGGCGACCCGCTGGCGCTGCCCGCCCGACAGTTGCGACGGCAGGTGCCGGGCGCGGTCGGCGAGCCCGACCCGCTCCAGCAGCAGGCTCGCGCGCCGTCTGGCCTGGCGGCGCGAGCGCCCGGCCAGCAGCGCGGGCAGCTCCACGTTCTCGGCCGCGGACAGCTCCTCCACCAGATGGAAGGCCTGGAAGATGAACCCCACCGATCGGCGCCGCATGCGCGCCAGAGCCCGCTCGCTCAGTGTGTCGATGCGCCGCCCGGCCACCCACACCTCCCCGTCGGTGGGCCGCTCCAGGCCGCCCAGCAGGTGCAGCAGCGTGGATTTCCCGCAGCCGCTGGGCCCCATCACGGCCAGTGTCTGTCCCTGGGGCACCTCCAGGTCGACCTCGTCGACCGCGCGGACCCGGCTCTGCCCCTGACCGTGCGTCTTCACCAGGCCCCAGGCCCGGACCGCGGTACTTGACACGTTCATCTGCCCTCGACTTCGTCATCGCCCTTGGACCAGGCCCGCTCGCAGGCATCCAGCCAGCGCAGGTCCGCCTGCAACCGCAGGACGACCCCTTCCAGCAGCAGGCCGGCGCTCGACCCCGCCGGCTCGGCCAGCGCCGCCTGCTGCACCTCGCGCAGGCGGCGCAGCAGCTCACGGCGCTGCGCCGCCACCAGCTCCACCGGGTCGGCCAGCCGGGCCGCGGCGGCCGCGGCGAGCTTGAGATGGAACTCCGCCAGGTCCGGTTTCGGCCAGCCCACCTCGGCCAGCCAGGCGGCCACCCGCTGCTGCCCGGCCGGCGTCAGCTCGTAGACCTTGCGCTCCGGACGCTCGGGCAGGCCGTCCGCCCGCTCGCAGACGACGAGCCCGGCTCGTTCCAGCCGGGACAGCGTCACGTAGATCTGGCCACGGTTCATCGACTCGCCCAGCGGGCCGAGACTGCGCCGCAGCCGAGCGTGCAAGTGGTAGCCATGCGACGGCTCCTTGGCGAGCATCGCCAGCACTGCGTCCTGCACTCCATCCCCCTAACGGTTGGCTAATAGATAGCGGTTACCCATAGGAAGTGTCAAAACGGTCTAGTGGACCGGCTGAGGGATGAAGCGGTCAGGAAAGCGGGGGCAGCGGCTTGTCGTACAGCCAGGCCGACAGCAGCGGCCCCACCGGGCGCGTGATGGCCCGCTGGACGTGCCCGGCGAAGTCCCGCGTGGAGACGTTCGCGTGCCGGCGCGCGGCCGTCCAGCCGCGCAGCACGGGGAAGAAGACCTCGTCGCCCAGCGCCCGGCGCAGCGCGTGCACGGTCAGCGCACCCCGCTTGTAGACGCGGTCGTCGAACAGCACGTCAACGCCCGGGTCGGCCAGCACGAAGTCCTGGGGGAGCAGGGCGAGCCGCTGATGCCAGCGCCGGGCGTGCTCGGCGGCGGGCAGGCCGCCCGACGCCTCCGACCAGAGCCATTCCGCGTAGGTGGCGAAGCCCTCCTGCAGCCAGATGTCGCTCCAGCAGGACACCGTGAGGCTGTTGCCGAACCACTGGTGCGCCAGCTCGTGCGCGACCAGCCGCTCGAACCCGCGCCGCCCGTCCACGTGGTTCCTGCCGAAGATCGACATGCCCTGCGCCTCGACCGGAATGTCCAGCTCGTCGTCGGCCACGACGGCGACGTAGCCGGTGAACGGGTAGGGCCCGAACAGGTCGGCGAACACCGCCATCATCTCGCCCTGCCGGCCGAAGTCGTGCCGGACGCGGGTGCCCAGGCGCGCTGGGTGGGCCAGCCGGGTGCCCGCGACCTCGGCGACCTGATATCGCCCGATCTGCACGCTGGCCAGGTAGCTGGCCATGGGCTCCGGCTGGTCGTAGATCCACGTCGTGGTCCCGGCCCCGCGGCGCTGGGCGGCCAGCACGCCGTTCGCGATGACCCGGTACGACGACGCGGTCGTCACGGCGATCCGGTAGGAGGCCTTGTCACTCGGCCGGTCGTTGCACGGGAACCAGGAGGGCGCCCCGATCGGCTGCCCGGCCACCAGCGCGCCGTCGGTCAGCTCCTCCCACCCCAGCCCGCCCCATGGGCTCGGCACCGGCATCGGCGTGCCCGAGTAACGCACCTCGACACCGGCCGCCGCGCCCGCGAGCAGCGGCCTGGGCAGCGTCACCCGCAGCTTGCCCCGGCCGAGCAGATGGCGGGCGGGCATGCCGTCCACGGTGACGCCCAGGACCCGGAACCGGCCCAGGTCCAGGTCCAGCTCCTGCAGCGGCTCGGCGGCCGACACCGTCAGCCGGGCCGTGCCGTCGAGCCGGTTGCCCGCGACCCGATATCTCAGCGTCAGGTCGTAGTGCGACACCCTGTAGCGATGGTCGCCGTGCCCAGGGAAATAAGGGGTCATCGCCACGCCGAGATGGGGTTGCCGAACCATCGCGTACGGCCGGGCACCGCCTCTCCGCGCATGACGAGAGAAGCCGGTCCGATCGTGGTGTCGGCGCCCACCCTGGCGGCGGGCAGCACCACACTGTGCGGGCCCAGTGTCGCGCCCGCCTCAAGGGTCACGGTGTCCATGCTCATGACCCGGTCGTGGAACAGGTGGGTCTGCAGGACGCAGCCCCGGTTGACGCAGGCGCCGTTCCCCAATGTCACCAGATCCGCCTCCGGCAGCCAGTACGTGTCACATGAGACACCATGCCCGATGCGTGCCCCGAGCGAACGCAGCCACACGTTCAGCGGCGCGGTGCCGAGCCACGGCTGCGCGAACCAGGGCGCCGCCAGCACCTCCACGAAGTTGTCCGCGAGCTCGTTGCGCCACACGAACGAGCTCCACAGCGGCCTGCTGCCCGCCCTGATCCGGCCGACCAGCGCCCACTTGGCCGCCGTGGCGACCAGCGCGGCGGCGACGCCCGCGGCGAACATGACGACGCCGCCCAGCGCGAGCGCCACCGCGAAGCCGTAGGCCGTCGCGAGCCACTCGAAGGCGGCGGCGACCAGGACGGCGAGCGCGACCGCGCACATCGCGGGCACCACGCGGAACGCCTCGACCAGCGCCCTGGCCGCCTTGTAGCGGGCGGGCGGGTCGTAGGTGCGGCTCCGGTCGCCCTCCTCGGCGGTGCGGCGCAGCTCCATGGGGGGCATGCCCACGTAGGAGGAGCCGGACCTGGCCTTCTTCGGCGTCGCCGACAGCACGCCGACCAGGCCGTCCTTGGGCACCTTGCGGCCGGGCGCGGTCATCCCCGAGTTGCCGAGGAAGGCGCGCTTGCCGATCCGGGCGGAGGCGATGCGCATCCACCCGCCGTCCAGCTCGTACGGGGCCACCATCGTGTCGTCGGCCAGGAACGCGCCGTCGCCGACGGACGTCATCGTGGGCAGCGCCAGCACCGTGGACAGCTCGACGCCGCGGCCCACCTTCATGCCGAGCGCGCGCAGCCACATGGGCGTCAGGACGCTGGCGTACAAGGGGAACAGCCAGACGCGGGCCGAGGCCATCAGCCGTCCGGTCGCCCACGCCTGCCAGGCCTGGCGGCTGTGCACCGGATGGCGGCCCGCGCGCAGGCCCAGCCCGAGCAGCCGCACGCTGACCAGCGTGACCAGGGCGAAGGCCGCCATGCCGGCGAGCGTCGCGAGCGGCACACCCGGCAGGGCGGCGGCCAGGGCCTCCCCGATCGTGCGCGCGTCACCGGCGAACGCGGCCAGGACCGCCAGCCCGGCGCCGGCCGCGACGGCCGGGAGCAGGCTGAGCACCATGGCGCTCAGCCCGTACGTGGCCGCCCAGAACCGGGAGCGGACGGGCCGCTCCGCGGGCCGTGACCTGCGTGACTTGCCCTGCCTGAAGGCCGGCGCGCCGGCCCAGAGCTGCCCCGCCGGCACCGTGCGGGCCACCGCCGATCCGGGGGCGATCCGGGCGTTCTTCCCGATCCGTGTGCCGGGCAGCAGGGTCGCCCGCGAGCCGATGGTCGCGCCCGCGCCGATCCTGATCTCGCCGATGCGCAGCAGGTCGCCGTCGTACCAGTGGCCGCTGAGGTCGACCTCCTGCTCGACCGAGGCGCCCCTGCCCAGCTTGAGCAGCCCGGTGACGGGCGGGGGCGAGTGCAGGTCGGCGTCGCCGCCCACCTGGGCGCCGAGCAGCCGGGCGTACCACACCATGTACGGGGCGCCGGCCAGGTCGGGGACGCCGAGCCGCTCGGCGAAGCGTTCGGCGAACCACAGCCGCAGATGTACGCCGCCACCGCGCGGATAGTCGCCCGGCCGCACGCCGCGCAGCAGCAGCCTGGCCACGGCCGCGGACACGCCCATCCGCCCCGCGGGCGTCACGAACAGCAGCGCGCCCAGCGCCACCCACCACCACGACAGGGCCGGGGCCCACGGCGGCGCGAGCAGGTTGCCGAGCGCGGCGAGCAGCACGATCCAGCGCGTCGCGCCGACGCCCAGCAGCACGATCATCAGCGCGGACTGGGTCAGCGCGGCGCGTCTGGGCACCGGCGTGACCGGCCGGCGGCCCGGCTCGGCCTCGCCCCTGCCGGACAGCAGCCGGGCCAGCCCGCCGAGCGTCGGCTGGGCGTACACGTCGCCCACGGCCACGTCGGGATGGTCTTCGCGCAGCATCGACACGAGCCGGGCCGCGGCCAGGCTGGTGCCGCCGTCGGCGAAGAAGTCGGCGTCGGGGCCGCTCGGCGGCAGGCCCAGCACGGCGGTCCACCGCTCGGCCAGCAGCGTCTCGGACGGGCTCAGCGCGCACTCCGCCGCGGCCGGCTCGGCCAGCGGCCAAGGCAGCGCGGCCCGGTCGATCTTCCCCGACGTCCTGGTGGGCAGCGAGCCGACCGGCGCCAGCCGCGGCACCAGGGCCGCCGGCAGCGTGGCCGCCAGCAGCTCGCGCGCCCCGGCCAGGTCGAAGCCGGGCTCGGTGACGACGTAGCCGACGAGCACCTGGTGCCCGCCGCCCGCGGTGCGCACGGCGGCGGCCGCGCCCGCGACCCCGGGCAGCGCCTGCAGCGCGGCGTCCACCTCGCCCAGCTCGATCCGGCGCCCGCCCAGCTTCACCTGGTCGTCGGCGCGGCCGGCGAAGACGAGGCCCTCGGGGTCGGCGCGTACCAGGTCGCCGCTGCGGTAGGCGCGCTCCCAGCCCAGCGACGGCAGCGGCGCGTACTTCTCGGCGTCCTTGACCGGGTCCAGGTAGCGGGCCAGGCCGACGCCGCCGATCACCAGCTCGCCGGTCTCGCCCATGGCCACGGGCTCGCCCGCGCCGTCGACGACCGCGAGGTCCCAGCCGTCGAGGGGCAGGCCGATGCGGACGGGGCCGTCGCCCGTGAGCCGCGCCGCCGATGCCACCACCGTGGCCTCGGTGGGGCCGTAGGTGTTCCACACCTCACGTTCCGGTACGGCGAGCCGCTCGGCCAGCTCGGGCGGGCAGGCCTCACCGCCGAAGATGAGCAGCCGGATGCCGTCGAGGTGCTCGGCCGGCCAGAGGGCGGCCAGCGTGGGCACGGTCGAGACGGCCGTGATCCGCTGCGCGGCCAGCCACGGGCCGAGGTCCATCCCGGTGCGGACCAAGGCTCTGGGCGCGGGAACCAGGCAGGCGCCGTGCCGCCAGGCCAGCCACATCTCCTCGCAGGAGGCGTCGAAGGCCACCGAGAGCCCGGCCAGCACCCGGTCACCGGGGCCCAGCGGGCGGTCCTGCACGAACAGGCCCGCTTCGGCGTCGACGAACGCGGCGGCGGAGCGGTGCGTCACCGCGACGCCCTTCGGCTTGCCGGTGGAGCCGGAGGTGAAGATGATCCACGCGTCGTCGTCGAGCCCGGGCGCCCTGGGCACCCGCCCGGCGGGGCGCGCCGTCGCCAGGTCGCCGGCCAGGCCGGCCACCGCAGGGTCCCCGGAGAAGAGGGTTGCCGTGAGGTCGCCGGCCGGGCCGGTCATCGCGGGATCCCAGTCAGGGTCGATGATCGCCAGGTCGCCGGTGAGGAGGGTCGCCGCGAGGTCGCCGTCCGGACCGGTCGCCGCGAACTCCCCGGCGGCATCGGTCATCGTGAAGTCGCCGGCGAGGCCGTTCATGGTGAAGTCGCCGGCGGGGCCGGTCACCGTGAGGTTCCCGGTGATGATCGCGTCCACTTCGGCTTCGGCGAAGACCAGCTCGGCGCGTTCGGCCGGGTCGTCGGCGTCGACGGGGACGTAGGCGGCCCCGGCGGCGAGCACGGCCAGGATGGAGACGTACAGTTCGGCGGTGCCCGAGGCGACGCGGACGCCCACGCGGGCGCCGTGGCCGACCCCGGCCGCGGCGAGCCCGGCCACCAGCCGGTCCACCTCGTCACGGAGCGAGCGGTAGTCGAGGAGCACGGTGCCGTCGTCGATCGCCGGCGCGTGCGGGTGGCGGCGCGTGGTCTCGTCGAGCACGTCGATGAGGGTCCGTGGCGATGCCGCCAGCACCCCCGCGGGGTAGATGGCGGTCGCGGACCTCAGGCGTAAATCGATCGGATTGCCAGTCAAGCAATGCTCCCTGGATCGGCGACGGCTGACAATGTAGGGTACGCGCCGCGCCTGACAGCACGCCCACACCCACCGGGTGATCCGGCGTCACCGCAGGTCAGATGGCCCGTGTCAGCGCGCCTGTCCTGTCAGCCAGGGCTGATCTGCCGCACGAGCCGGTCGGGCTCGTCGACCGTGACCGTCAGCGCGGGATGACGGAGCAGGCCCAGGGGGTCGCTGCCGGACACCGGCCGATGGAACCGGAGGCACGCGCCCCGCGCCGTACTGCTGCCGAACGTCAGCCCCCGATCGGCCAGCGACATCCGCACCCCGATCGCCCGCACCGGCGAGTACGGGCCCGACAGCTCCGCCCCGGCCACGTTGCCGCGTGGCGACAGCACCAGCCACGGCCCGAACCGCACCCGCAGCAGCTCATCGGTCAGCGTCACCCGGCACGTGTCCGGGCGGATGCCCAGCACGGCGAGCAGCGGGCGGTACCGCTCCTCGAAGGCGAAGCCGAACCACTGCGATTCCCCGTCACGACTCACGTGTCGTCGGCTACCCGGCGGCCCATCGGACTCACCGCGCCGTGGGCAAGCTTTACCCGTCCATGGCCGCCTGCCGACGGACCGCCGCCGCGGCCACGTTGACCGGCATCCGCCCGAAGATCAGGCCGTGGAAGGGCGAGATGAGCCACCAGTACAGGTGCCCGAGCAGCCCGTGCGGGTGGAAGATCGCCCGCTGCCGGTAGACGGTACGGCCCTCGGACCGTACGACGCCCAGCTCCAGCCAGGCCAGGCCGGGCAGCCGCATCTCGGCGCGCAACCGCAGCAGGCGGCCGGGCGACACCTCCTCCACCCGCCAGAAGTCGATGGCGTCGCCCACCCGCAGCCGGTCCGCGTCCCGCCGCCCCCGCCGCAGCCCGACCCCGCCCACCAGCCGGTCCAGCAGGCCGCGCAGCGCCCAGGCGCCGGGCAGCGAGTACCAGCCGTTACGGCCGCCGATCCCCTCGATGACCTGCCACAACGCCTCCGGGCTCGCGGGCACCCCGATGCTGCGGCGGTCGATGTAGAGGCTGCCGCCCGCCCAGTCGGGATCCGTGGGCAGCGGGTCGCTCGGGGCGCCGGGCGTGGAGGCCGAGGACCAGCGGGTGGCGACGTCGGCCTCCTTGATCTTCTTGAGCGCCAGGGACACGGCGTCGCGGAACCCGATCAGCCCGCCGGCGGGGTCGGGCACGTACCGGGCGATGTCGTGCTCGCGGCAGACCGCCTCGTTGCGCAGCGACTCGACCAGCGGCCGGGCGATGCCCGACGGCACCGGGGTGACCAGGCCGACCCAGAGGCTCGACAACCGAGGGGTGAGCACGCCCAGGGGGATGATCACGCGGCCGGGCAGGCCGGCGACGGAGGCGTAGCCGTGCATCATGCCGGCGTAGGTGGGCACGTCCGGCCCGCCGATGTCGAACCCCCGGTTCACCTCGCCCGGCACGCTCGCCCACGCGGTGAGGTAGCGCAGGACGTCGCGTACGGCGATGGGCTGCGTACGGCTGCGCACCCACCGCGGCGTCGTCATGACCGGCAGCCGCTCGGTCAGGTAACGCAGCATCTCGAACGACGCCGAGCCCGAGCCGATGATCACCGCGGCCCGCAGCACCACCGAGGGCACGCCGGAGCGCAGGAAGATCTCGCCCACCGCGGCCCTCGACCGCAGATGCGGGGACAGCCGCTCGTCCGGGACGAGCCCGCCGAGGTAGACGATGCGCCGCACCCCCGCCTGCCCGGCCGCCGCCGCGAACGTCTCGGCGGCCCTGCGGTCGTTCTCGGCGAACTGCCCGGTGCCGCCCATCGTGTGGATCAGGTAGTACGCGACGTCCACGCCGTCCAGGGCGGCACGCGTCCGTACGGGGTCGGTGGCGTCCGCCTCGGCGATCCGCGTCCGCGACGCCCACGGCAGGTCGCGCAGCCGTCCGGGCGAGCGCGCCATGCAGCGGACCTCGTGACCGGCCGCCAGCAACTCGGGGACCAGCCGGCCGCCGATGTAGCCGGTAGCGCCCGTGACCAGGCAACGCGCCATCCCGTTCCCCTCTCGCCGCCCTCTTCATGTCGGTTCCGCCCGGCATGGCGGGCAACCGGGTTCCGGCGCAAAGATGATTTTGCCGGTGCGGGCCGGTGCGGGCCGGTGCCGGCTGATCGCCGTCCGCTATGACGCGGACGCCAGATCTTGCCAACCCCGGGTCCCGGATCTTGTAGCCGCCAGGCGGCAGCGATACGTGTTCGCTCTGTTACATGCTGTGACGGCCCTGGAACGACTCCGGGGCCGGTACAGACACGAGGAGAACCACAATGCGCGGTATGCGGATCGCCATGGCCACCGGCGCCATCGGACTCGTCATGATGACCTTCGCCGCCCCCGCGTCTTCGGCTTCCGCGCCGGCCGCGGGCATGCGGGCCGGCGACATCTGCCTGTGGAGCGGCCGGGACTACACCGGCGCGTCATGGTGCTGGAACCCCGGCAACGGGTACGTGGACGTGCCGCCCGCCCTGCACGACAACGTGGGATCCTTCCAGGCCCACGCCAACGGGTGCTTCATCAACTGGATCCACGTGCCCGACAGGAAGGAGACGCGCGTCGTGCGCGACGGCGACTACCGCAGGGTCTACAAGGACGACTTCGGCGGCAAGATCGACGCCGTGGCGCCAGGCTGCTGACGTCGCGGGACGCCCGGCGAAGCGCGTAGCCGACCCCAACGGCGCGTTCGCCGGGCGGTGAGAAGCGGTGGCCGGCGGAATTCCGCCGGCCACCGCGCTTGTTGTCACTTTTCGCGGACCGCTCTTCCGGGTTCCGAAGCACAGAACCTTCATCTGATCCGCCTCTCCCGTCGAATACGTACCGTGGCCGCCACGGTTCCTGACACCCCTGGCAAAACTGGGGTGGCAATCCCCGCAAACCGTGCTCAAATGGGAGATTACGGATTTGCCGCGCTCCAAATGATCAAGATACGGAAACACGGTCCGCGTCTGTCAGGCTCAGGGGGTAGTGCATGGCAAACGGCCTGTCGTTTCGGATCCTCGGTAGCCTGGCCGTCTTCGTGGGGGAAAGACAACTGGCCGTCAACGGCCTGCGCCAGCGCGTGATTCTCGCCGTGCTGATCCTCAACGCGGGGAGGGTCGTCTCCATCGAGCGGCTCGCCGAGGCCATCTGGGGGCCGCACCAGCCGCCTACCGCGCGTAACCAGATCGTCATCTGCATCTCGGGATTACGCAGGGCGCTGGCCGAGGCCGGCGCCTCGGGCGACCTGCTCGGCACCGCCCCGCCCGGATACGTGCTGCACGCCCGGCCCGAGCAGGTCGACGCCCTGGAGGCGGAGCGGCTGGCCGCCGAGGGCCGCGCGGCGCAGGGCGCGGGTGACCTGGAGACGGCGGCGAAGCTGTTCAGGCAGGCGTGCGACCAGTGGCGGGCGCCCGTGCTGGCGGGCGTGGAGAGCACGTACGTGGAAGGCGAGGCGCACAGGCTGGAGGACCGGCGGCTGACCCTCACCGAGGAACGCATCCAGCTCGAACTCGCCCTGGGCCGGCACGGGGACCTGATCCACGACCTGACCGCGCTCGTCGAGGCCAACCCGCTGCGCGAGCGGCTGCGCGCCCAGCTCATGCTGGCGCAATACCGCGGCGGCCGCCGGGCGGAGTCGCTGGACACCTACCGGACCGGCCGCACGCTCCTGGTGGACGAGCTGGGCATCGACCCGGGCAACGAGCTGCAGAGCCTGCACGACGCCATCCTGCGCGACGCGCTCGAACCGGCCTACCCCGAACAGCCCCGCCCCGCCGACGCCCCGCCCCCGGCCGCCGACCCGCACAGGACGGTTCCCGCGCAGCTCCCCGCCGACATCCCGCACTTCATCGGCCGTGCCGACGAGCAGGCCGAGCTCGACGCCCTGCTGAAGGAACGCGCCAGCAAGAACCTGCTCACGATCGCGCTGATCACCGGCGTCGGCGGCGTGGGCAAGTCCAGCCTGGCCGTCCGCTGGGGGCACAGCGTCGCGCACCTCTTTCCCGACGGGCAGCTCTTCGTGGACCTGCGCGGGTACGACCTCAACGCCGAGCCGCTCAACGCCGGCGTGGTGATGGACCGGTTCCTGCGCGCGCTGGGCGTCGGCGGCGACCGCATCGCGCACGAGCTGGACGAGCGGGCCGCCCAGTTCCGCACCACGATCGCCAAGCGCCAGCTCCTGATCGTGCTGGACAACGCCCGCGTGATCGAGCAGGTCAGACCCCTGTTACCCGGCTCGGGGAACTGCTGCGTGATCGTCACCAGCCGCGACCCGCTCGGCGATCTGACCGCCCGCGAGGGCGCCACGATGGTGCACCTCGACGTGCTGAGCGCCACGGACTCCGCCGCCCTGCTCGCCGGCGTGGCCGACCCCGCGGTCATGGACGAGGACCCCGGCGCCACCGCCCGGCTCGGGCGGCTGTGCGACGGCCTGCCGCTCGCGCTGCGCATCGTCGGCGCCCGGCTGACCGCCCGCTCCTACTGGACCCCCGCCCGCCTGGTCAAACGCCTGGCCGACGAGCGCCGCCGCCTCGACGAGCTCAGTTACGGCCAGCTCACCGTGCGGGCCACGTTCGCGCTGAGCTACCGGGACCTGAGCCCGGAGGCTGCGCGCATGTTCCGCAGGCTCGGGCTGCTGGAGGTGCCCGACTTCGCGCCGTGGGTGGGCGCGGCGCTGCTCGACATCGACGACATCGAGGGCGAGAACCTGATCGAGCAGCTCGTGGACGCGCAACTCCTCGAAGCCGTCGGCAGGGACTGCGCCGACCAGGTCCGCTACCGCTTCCACGACCTCGTCCGGCTGTACGCCAAGGAGCGCGCGCTGGCCGAGGAGAGCGAGCAGGAGCGGATGGAGGCCGTGAGCCGCGCGCTGGCCGGCTGGCTCTCGCTGACCGAGGAGGCCCACCGCAGGGAGTACGGCGGAGCCTTCACCCAGATGCACGGCGCGGTCACGCGCTGGCGCCCCCAAGACGTGGACCTGCTCCTCGAACGCCCGCTGCACTGGCTCGACTCCGAGCGCGGCGCGCTCATCTGCGCGGTCTCCCAGGCGTCGGACCTCGGCCTGACCCAGCACTGCTGGGACCTGGCGGTCACGGCCACGACGCTGTTCGAGTCCCGCAGCTACTTCGACGACTGGCGCACCACGCACGAGATCGCGCTGGCCGCCGCCCGCGCCGCCGGAGACGTCAGGGGCGAGGGCGCGGTGCTGTGCTCGCTGGGCAGCATGCACCTGTTCCAGCAGTCGCCGGACCGGGCCGGCGAGCGGCTGTGTGCCGCGCTGGAGCTGTTCGAGGGGATCGGCGAGCGCTTCGGGCGGGCCCTCGTGCTGCGCAGCCTGTCGCTGCTCGACCGGCTCAACGGCAGGTTCGACCACGCGCTCGCGCGGTACGAGGAGGCCAGGGAGATCTTCGCCGTGGTCGGCGACCACTTCGCCGAGGCCCACGTGCTCGGCGGCATCGCCCAGGTCCATCTCGACCAGAACCGCCTGGAGCTGGCCAGGACGCTGCTGGCCGAGGCGCTGGAGGCGTTCACCAGGCTGGGCAGCGAGCGCGGGCGCGCCCAGATCCTGAACCGGCTGGGGGAGACACTGCTGCGGCTGGGCCGGCTGGAGGAGGCGGAGTCGGCCTGCGAAGCCGCCCTGGCCCTGGTCAGGCAGCGGCTCGACGGGATCGGGCAGGCGTACATCCTGTGCGGGCTGGGCGAGATCCGGCTGCGGCAGGGCCGGTTGCGCGCGGCCGCCGAGAGCCTCGACGAGGCCCTTTTCATCGCCAGGGAGGTCAGGGAGCGGTTCGTCGAGGCCCGCGTGCACCTGGCGCTCGGCGAGCTGCGCTCCCGGCAGGACCGGCTCGACGAGGCGGTGCGCGACCTGTCCACGGCCCGTGACATCTACGCGAGCCTGGACATCCGCCTGTGGCGGTTCCGCTCGCTGGCGGCGCTGGGGCGGGTGCTCGCCCGCAAGGGGGACGTCGCCGCCGCCGCCGAAACGCTGAAAAGCTCTCTGACCTGCTGGGACGACCCGGAGGCCGAGGAGTGCGGGCAGGTCAGAGAGCTGCTGGCCGAGCTGTCGTGAAGCCGGCCGCCAGGTCTCTCATGCTGTTCTGTATGGTCAGGCCACTCGTCTCTGTAGGGTCAGGCCACTCGTCAGGTCCAGGTGCTGTCGTCGGTCTCCTTGCCACCGCCTGGGCCGGTCCCGCCCGGGGGCACCACGGGAACGGTCCCGGCAGGGAGCCCGATGGAGCCAGGGCCGCCACCGGCGATGACGGTGGCTAAGGCCGTCGAGATGTCCGCCTGCTGCGTCACGACCAGCGCGGCGACGCACAGAAGGAACACCGCGATCATCCTCGCGGTCCCGGGGAACCGTCTCGTCATTTCATACCTCATTCGCCGTCACGATTTGTCTGTCGTTTCTCGTGCTGGAAATGAAGTTACGGGGGCACCCCTACGCGCGGATATCGCCGTGGTTACCCGCGGGCAACCGGTGTCTCGTCGTGCCGCAGCACGGCGCTGAGCAGCACGTCAGCGCCCCAGACGAGGTGGTGCGGGTCGGTGTGCTCGCCGGGCGCGTGACTGATCCCGCCCCGGCTCGGCACGAAGATCATGCCGATCGGCGCGACGCGGGCCACGATCTGCGCGTCGTGGCCGGCCCCGCTCGGCAGGTGGTGGTACGCCAGCCCCCGGTCGCGGGCCGCCCCGGCGACCAGGTCGCGCAGCCGGGGGTCGCAGTCCACCGGCGTGGTACGGGCGCCCGGCTCGACCGTGACCGTGACGCCGTCCGCCGCCGCGATCTCGCCCGCGGCCCGGCCCAGCCGGGAGATCGCCGCGTCCAGCCGGTCCGCCGACACGTCGCGGAACTCCACGCCGAGCCGGACCGTGCCGGGGATGACGTTCCACATCCCGGGGCCGACGGAGCACGTGCCCGTCGTGGCCCGGAGCACGACCCCCTCCTCGGCGGCGATCGCCCGCACGGCCAGGACCACGCGGGCGGCCGCCACCAGCGCGTCGGCACGGTGGCCCATGGAGGTGGTGCCCGCGTGCCCGGCGACGCCTTCGACGGTGACCGAGACGTTGACCCGCCCGGCGATGCTCTCGACCACGCCGATCGGCACGCCGCGGCGTTCGAGCACGTCGCCCTGCTCCACGTGCAGCTCCAGGTAGGCGGCGATGTCGCCGGGCGCCCACGCGGCCTCGGGCAGCCGCCCGGCGTCCCCGCCGACCGCCGCCAGCAGGTCGCCGACGGGCACGCCGCGGTCGTCGAGCACCTTGGCGATCCCCGGCGGCAGCGCTCCGGCGAAGCCGTGCGCGCCCAGCATGCCCATGGTCCCGTGGCCGCCCTCCTCGTCGCAGAAGGCCACCACGGCCAGCCCATAGGCCAGCCGTACGTCCCGTTCCGCCAGCGTGCGGGCGACCTCGATCGCGGCGAGGACGCCGTACGCGCCGTCGTAGGCTCCGCCGTTCACCACGGTGTCGATGTGGGAGCCGAGCACGAGCGTCGCGGCGCCCCGATCGGCGCCCGGCCGGGTGCCGATCAGGTTGCCGGCCGCGTCCACGCGGACCGCGAGCCCCGCCTCGGCCATGAGCCGGGTGACGTAGGCCCGGCCCGCGACGTCCTCGGGGCTGAACGCGAGCCGCGTCACCCCTCCGTCGGGCGTCGCGCCGATGGCGGCGAGCGCGGCGATGTGCTCCATCAGCCGCGCGGCGTCCACCCCGGGCCGGACTCTCTCGGTGACGGTCATGAGGCGCGCAGCGACTTGGGCCGCATGTCCGTCCACACCTGCTCGATGTGGGCCAGGCAGCCGTCGCGGTCGCCCGCGTACCCGGTGGCCGACCATCCGGCGGGCAGGGCGCGGTCGCCTGGCCAGATCGAATACTGTTCCTCGTGGTTGATCACCACGACGTGGGTGCCCATGTCAGACCTCCAGATCGTTGACGATGCAGGCGAGCAGCTCGGCGCGGCGCTCGTGCAGGAAGAAGTGGCCGCCGCGCAGGACCCGGCAGCCGAAGTCGCCGCCCGCCTGCCGCGACCAGAGCCCGGCCGCGCCGGGCGAGACGACCTCGTCGTCCGCGCCCGTGTAGACGCGTACGGGATACGGCAGCGGCGGCTCGGCGCGGTGCCGGTAGGTGTCGGTGATCTCCAGGTCGGCGCGGATCCTCGGCAGCACCACGGCGAGCAGCCGCCGGTCGTCCAGCGGCATCCCGTGGCTGCCGCCGAGCCGGCGCATCCAGGAGACGAGCCGCGCCTCGGAGACGTCGTAGTGCGTCTCGCCGCGCGGCTGGTCGGGTGGGGCGGCCGCGGCGGCGAGCAGCGCCCGCGGCTGCCGGACGCCGCGCCGCCGCAGCTCCCTGCACAGCTCGAACGCCACCCAGGCGCCCATGCTGTAGCCGAACAGCGCGTACGGCCGGTCGAGCTGCGGCTCCAGCGCGTCGGCGAGCTCGGGGACGAGCTGGTCCATGCTGGTACGCGGCGTCTCCCTGATCCGGCGCTCGCGGCCGGGCAGGTTCACGGCCACGACCTCCACGGAGTCCGGCAGCAGGCCGGCCCACTGGCCGAACTCCACGGACCCGCCGCCCGCGTACGGCAGGCAGAACAGCCGCACGGCGGCCTGCGGCCGGGGCTCGGGGACGCTCGTCCAGGAGGCCGCATGATGAAGCACGGGCATCGGGGTCACCTCGTCGTCGGGTCGTCGGGTCGTCGGGTCGTCGGGTCGTCGGGGTCGTCCCGGCCGTCGGGTCGTGGGTCGTCGGGCCGTCAGGCCGCTGGGGTCGGCAGGTCGCGTCAGGCTGGCAGGGGGATGTCCGGGCATGTCACCACATCGGTGACCAGCTGCCGGAGGTCGGCGGCCAGCGTCGCCACGGTCTCCGGCCGGAACAGCGCGGTGTCGTACTCGAGGACCGCATGGGCGTGTCCCCCCAGGTCGGTGACCTCCAGGGCCAGGTCGAACTGCGCGGTGCCCAGCGGGATGGCCAGCCGCTCCGCCGAGACGCCCGGCAGCCCGTCATCGGCCGATTCGATCAGCCGCTGGTCGTGCAGGGTGAACAGGGCGTCGAACGGCTGCCGCCTGCCGAGCCCGAGCCGGGAGGTGAGCAGCGAGAGCGGCAGCTCCTGGTGCTCGTAGGCGCCGAGGAGGCCGCTCCGCACGCGCAGCAGCAGGTCGGTGAAGGTCGTCGCCCCCGACAGGTCGGTGCGGACGGCGACGGTGTTGACGAAGTGGCCGATCAGCCCGGCGACCTCGGCCCTGGCCCGGCCGGAGACCACGGAGCCGGTGACCACGTCCGGCGAGCCGGTGTGGCGGGAGAGCCAGAGCTGGAAGGCGGCCAGATAGACCATGTGCGGGGTGGTGCCGGTGGCCAGGCACAGTTCACGGACGTCCGCCGGTAGGTCGAACACCTGCTGCGCGCCCTCGAACCTGGGCCGCCGTGGCCGCGGGAAGTCCGTGGGCAGCGGCGGGCCGTCCGCTCCCGCGAGACGTTCGCGCCAGTAGCCGGTGAGCCGGTCGAGCCGTTCGCCCGACAGGGCCGCCCGCTCCCACCTCGCGTAGTCGACGCACTGGACCCGCGGCGCGGCCGGAGCCGGGTCGCCGGCGTCCGCGGCCCGGTAGTGCTCGCCCAGCTCCCGCCAGAAGATGGCCGCGGACCAGCCGTCGAAGGCGATGTGGTGGACCAGGAAGAGCAGCACGTGCTCGACGGGGGAGACGCGGTAGAGGATCGGGCGGACCGGCGGGCCCGCCGACAGGTCGAACGGCCTGCGGTACTCCTCCATGACCCGCTCCAGCGGATCGGCGGTGTCCACCACGGGCAGCACGAACGGGACCGGCTCCGCGACCCGCTGCACCGGCCCCTGCCTGGTGGCGGCGTACGTGGTCCGCAGCGCCTCGTGCCCCGCCACGACGCGGCCCAGCGCCCGTTCCAGCGCCGCCACGTCGAGCGGGCCGCGCAGGCGGAAGGCGTGGGGGGCGTTGTAGGCCAGGCTCTCCGGCGCGAGCTGGTGCAGGATCCACAGGCTCTCCTGGGCGTAGGAGAGCGGGTGGTCGGCGCCGGGCTCCCTGGGCGTGGGCACCGGGCCGGAGTCGGCGGGGGTGCTGAGCCAGTGGGCCAGCTCGGCCGGGGTGAGATGGTGGAAGATGTCGGAGATCGACACCTGTACGCCCAGGCGCGACTGCAGCTCCATGGCGACCTGGACGGCGGCGAGCGAATGGCCGCCGCAGGAGAAGAAGTCGGCATGCTGGTCGATCTCCTCGGCGTCCAGGCCGAGCACGCGCGTCCAGATGTCGATGACCACCCCGACCAGCTCAGCCACCTCACCGCCGGACCCACCCACGTCCGTCCCCGCCCTCGGCCGGACCTCGCCACCGGATGCCGGTGCTGAGCCGGGGGCAGCGGGCCGGGTCTCGGCGTCGGGGGCGGGAGCGGCCGGCTTGCGGAGGGTCGCGTGGCGGGGGTGCGGGGCCCAGTCGAGGGCGCTGAGCGGTCGTTCCGGATGGGCGGCCGCGTCGGCGAGGAGCCGTACGTAGTTGCCGGCGAGCCAGGCCGTGGTCCCGGCGTCGAACAGGTCGGTGTTGTAACGCAGCAGCCCCGAGGTCCCCTCCCCGCCGGAGATCAGCTCCATCTCCAGATCGAAGCGGATCGTGCGCTGCCCGAGCGGGAACGTGGTCAGCTCCAGATCCCCGAGCCGTACCAGCATGCCGCGCTCGCCGGGCGCGGCGGCTCCCAGGGGTGAGGCGTGCCCCGAACGGGCCCGCTCGATCTCGCCGCGCTGCGAGGCGCGCAACGTGAACGCCACGTCGAACAGCGGCGACCGGCTCGGGTCCCGCTCCACGCCCAGCCGTTCCACCAGCAGCGGGAACGGGTAGTCCTGATGGTCCAGGGCGTCGAGCACCGAGCCGCGGGCACGGCCGAGTGCCGTGGCGAAGCCCGGATCGCCCGACAGGTCGGCCCGCAGCACCACGGGGTTCACGAAATACCCCACCGTGCCGGCGAACTCCGGCCGGCTGCGGCCCGACGCCCACGTGCCCAGCAGGAAGTCGTCCTGCCCGGCCGCCCTGCCGAGCAGGAGCTGGAAGCCGGTGAGCAGCGCGGTGTACAGGGTGGTGCCCGACGCGGCGGCCAGCCCGGCCACGGCCGCCGACAGCGCGGAGTCCAGCCGCAGGGCGTGCGCGGCCCCGTTGAAGCTCTGGTCCGCCGGTCGCGGCCGGTCGGCCGGCAGGCGGAGCACGGGCGGGCGGTCGCCGAGCAGGCCGGACCAGTACCGCTCCAGCCGCCGCCCCTCGGGCCCCGCCAGCATGGCCGCCTGCCACAGCACATGGTCGGCGTACGTCGCCCCCGGCGCGCGCACCCCGGGGACACCGGAAGCGCCAGGGACGCCGAGGGCGCCGGAGACACCGGAGATACCGGAGATACCGGAGACACCGGGGATGCCGAGGGCGCCGGAAGCGCCGGAAGTGCCGCCCCCGGCGAAGGCCGCGTACGCCTGTCCGAGCTCCTCCAGGAGCTGGAACAGCGACCAGCCGTCGATGGCGATGTGATGGGTGACCCACAGCAGCACGGGCGGCCGGCCGGGCGCGCGCACCACCGTGACCCGGTACACCGGCCCGCGCGCCAGGTCGAAGGGCCGCCGCGCCTCGGCGTCGAGCAGGGCCGCGACGTCCTGGCCCGCGTCCACGTCGAGCACGCGGAAGGCGGCCCGGCCCGTGGGGCTCACCCGCTGCACCGGCGTGCCGCGCACGTGGGCGTACGTGGTGCGGAAGATCGGATGCCGCTCGGTCAGCCAGTCGAAGGCGCGGCGCAGCGCCTCCAGGTCGGCCGCGCCGTGGACCGTCCACGCGAACGGCATGTTGTAGGCGACGCCCGCCTCCGGCCTGACCTGGTCCATGAACCAGAGTGACCGCTGCCCGTACGAGAGGGGAAAGGGCGCTGCGCCCGCCCGCATCAGGTCGGCGAGCAGCGCCCGCTTGTCCGCCGCCGACCTCGGCGCTCTTGTGTCCATGACCGTGCTCCCGGGGTCAGGCCACCGGGACGACCAGGCGCTCGACGAGCTCCATGGCCTCCTCGGGGGAGTCTGCGGTGTGGAAGGCGGGAGCGGCGCCGGAGATCAGGTTGAGGCCGCGCAGCGTGTCCACGAGGTCGATGAAGGCGTCCCAGACGCCCTCGGGGTTGATGATGATCATCGGCTTGGCGTGCACGCCCAGGTACGTCGCCGAGATCACCTCCAGGATCTCGTCCAGCGTGCCGAACCCGCCCGGCAGCGCCAGGAAGGCGTCCGCGCTGCGCAGCATGTGCTCCTTGCGCTTGTAGAGCGTGTCGGTGACGTGCATCTCCTGCGCGGGAGCGGCGACGGCGCGCTCACGTTCGTAGATGAAGTGCGGGATCACGCCGCGGATGGCCGCGCCCTGCTCGGCGGCGGCCCAGGCGACCTCGCCCATGAGCCCCGAGCCGCCCCCGCCGTAGAGCAGGCGGTAGCCGCGCCGGCCGATGAGGCTGCCGGTCCGCCTGGCGGTCTCCACGATGGCCGGGGAGTTGCACTGCCCGGCGCCGCAGAAGACGCAGATCTCCAGGGGGTGGTTCCCGCGCAGCGGCACCCCGGCTTCCATGGTCGTGGAGCTCATGTCAGGTCTCCTAGCCGCGGACGGTACGGGCTGACGGACGGCATCAGCCGCTGCCTGAGCTCGGCGTCGCGTACTCCGAGGCCCTCTTCAGGAGCCAGGCAGAGCACGCCGACCTTGCCCTGGTGCGCGTTGCGCCGGACGTCGTGGACGGCGTCCGCCGTCTGGTCGAGGTGATAGGTGCGCGACAACGTGGGCTGGATCCGGCCCTTGGCGACCAGCCGGTTGGCCTGCCACGCCTCGTGATAGTTGGCGAAATGCGTGCCGATGATGCGCTTGAGGTGCATCCACAGGTACCTGTTGTCGAAGGAGTGCAGGAACCCGGTGGTGGAGGCGCAGGTCACGATCGTGCCGCCGCGGCGGGCGACGTACACGCTGGCGCCGAACGTCTCCCTGCCCGGGTGCTCGAACACGATGTCCGGGTCGTCGCCGCCGGTCAGGTCGCGGATGCACTGGCCGAGGCGGCGCCACTCGCCGACGTTCGGCGTGTGCTCGTCGTGCCAGAAGGAGAAGCCCTCGGCGACCCGGTCGATCACCAGCTCGGCGCCCGCGCGCCTGGCCAGCTCCGCCTTCTCCGGGGAGGAGACGACGCAGACGGGGGTGGCGCCGCCGCGCAGGGCGTACTGGGTGGCGTACGAGCCGAGCCCGCCGGAGGCGCCCCAGATGAGCACGGTGTCGCCCTGCTTCATGTTCGCGCCGTTGCGTGAGACGAGCTGGCGGTAGGCGGTGGAGTTCACCAGGCCGGAGCAGGCCGCTTCCTCCCAGGTGAGGTGGGCGGGCATCGGCATGAGCTGGTTCGCCTTGACCAGGGCGAGCTCGGCCAGGCCGCCGAAGTTGGTCTCATAGCCCCAGATGCGCTGGTCGGGGTCGAGCATGGTGTCGTCGTGGCCCTCCGGGCGCTCCAGCTCCACCGACAGGCAGTGCGCGACGACCCGGTCGCCCGGCCGCCACGCGCTGACCCCGGCGCCGACGCGCAGCACCACGCCCGACAGGTCGGAGCCGAGCACGTGGTACGGCAGGTCGTGCCGGCGCGCCAGCTCGCTGCGCCTGCCGTACCTGCGCAGGAAGGAGAACGTCGGCACCGGCTCGAAGATGGCCGACCAGACGGTGTTGTAGTTGACCGAGGAGGCCATGACGGCCACCAGCGCCTCGCCCGGCCCCACCTGGGGGGTGGCCACCTCGTCCAGGTGCAGCGACTTGCGCGGATCCTTGTCGTCGCCGGGCAGACCTTCGAACATGTCGCTCTCGTCGGCGTGGACGGTGACGGCCGCGTACGACTCCGGCACGGCCAGCGCCGCGAACGCGGCGGGATCGCTCTCGCCGCCGAGCACGGCGTCGCGGATCGAGGTGATCATCGGGTTCCCTCCAGGGCGAGTCTGTCGAGCTTGCCGTTCGGGTTGAGCGGCAGCTCGGCGACGGTGCGGAAGCGCGCGGGGATCATGTGCGCGGGCAGGCTGCGGCCGCACAGCGCGCGCAGCTCGCGCGCCGCCGGCGGATCACCGACCAGGTACGCGGCCAGCAGCGGCTCGCCGCCCGGCGGGGTGTGGACGGCCACGGCCGCGTCGGTCACGCCGGGCACGCCGCGCAGCACGGACTCGATCTCGCCCAGCTCGATGCGGAACCCGCGGATCTTGACCTGCGAGTCGATCCTGCCCAGGTACGCGAACGACCCGTCGGCCAGCTGCCTGACCAGGTCGCCCGTCCGGTACCAGCGGCGTTCGCCGTCCCCCAGGTCCAAGACGGGGAAGCGTTCTGCGTTCAGCTCGGGACGGCCGACGTACCCGGCGGCCAGGGCCGTGCCGCCGACCCACAGCTCGCCCTCCGCGCCGGTCGCGGCGACCCGGCCGTCCCCGGCCACGACCGCCGTCCTGACGTGGCGCAGCGCGCGCCCGATGTTGGTCGGGGAGGAGGTGTCGAGCACCGTGCGCCGGTCGACCACCGTGCAGGTGGCGAACACCGTCGTCTCGGTGGGGCCGTAGATGTTGACGATCTCCTCGTGGCCGCCGGCGACGTCCATCCAGCGGCGGATGGTGTCACGGTCGATGGCCTCGCCGCCGAAGACGAGATAGCGCAGCGCCAGCGGCGCCGGCTGCTGTTCCATCGCCCACGCGAGGTACTTGAACATGCTCGGCACCTGGCAGAGCACGGTGACCTGCGTGCCGGCAAGGGTCTGGAGCAGCCGCCGCGGGTCGCGGGCGACGTCGGGCGGGATGACGACGAGGCGCCCGCCGTACAGGAGGGGGCCCCAGATCTCCCAGACGGAGAAGTCGAAGCAGTGGCTGTGGAACCAGCTCCACACGTCGCCCGAGCTGAAGGAGAAACGCTCGCGCGCCGAGCGGAACAGCTCCAGCACCGCCCCTTCCGGGGTGGCCACGCCCTTCGGCCGGCCGGTGGAGCCCGAGGTGTAGATGATGTGGGTCGGGATCTCGGGGGAGCGCGCGACCGGGGGCACGAGCGGCGCGCCCGCCCCGGTCACCTCGACCCGGGGAAGATCGTCGAACGGCCAGGAGGCGCCGGGATCGGCGCAGACGGCGCGCAGCTCGCTGTCGCCCGCCATGAAACGCACCCGCTCGGCCGGATAGTCGGGATCGAGCGGCACGTACGTACAGCCGTGGCCGACCACCGCGACGATGGCGGCGACGACCTTCCAGGAGCGCCGCATGAAGATCCCCACCCGCTCGCCGGGTGCCAGCCCCAGCGCGGAGAAGGAGGCGCGGATCCCGGAGACGCAGGCGGCCAGGTCCGCGTAGGTCACGGAGTCGGGCCCGTCGGTGACGGCGACCGCGTGCGGCCGCCGCCGGACCTGCTCGTGAAAGGCGGAGCTGAGAGAGCCGAATTCTTCGTCCACAGTCGAGGACGATCCCGGGTACGGCCGCCCGCCGGTATTCGTCCCCCGGCTAGGATCGCCGCCGCGACCCCGCCTTCCGGCCAGGTGCCTGTCACCCCTTGAGACGGGCGACGTGGCGGCGGCCGGTGACGACGCTTTGCGGTATGAATCGTGTCGTTTTCCTCTTCCCGGGCCAGGGCTCCCAGTGGCCGGGCATGGGACGGGCCCTGCTGGACCGCGAGCCGGCCTTCGCCGCCGCCGTCCGCGACTGCGAGCAGGCCCTGTCGCCGCATCTCGGCTGGTCGGTGACCGAGGCGCTGGCGGGGGACGCCGGCGCCGATCGGATCGACGTGATCCAGCCCGCGCTGTTCGCCCTGCACGTGGGGCTGGCCAGGCTGTGGGAGTCGCGGGGCGTCGTGCCGTCGGCCGTGGCCGGGCACAGCCTGGGCGAGGTCGCCGCCGCGCACGTCGCCGGCGCGCTGACGCTCGCGGAGGCCGCGGCGGTCGTGTCCGCCCGGAGCGCGCTCTACCGGCGGCTCAGCGGGTCGGGCGCGATGGCGGTCGTGGGCCTGCCGTGGGGCGAGGCCGCCGCGGTCGCCGCCGAGCAGGGCGGCCGGGTGTGCGTCGCCGCGGCCAACGCGCCGTCCACCACGGTGGTGTCGGGCGACCACGACGCGGTGCACGCGCTGGTGGCGCAGCTGCGCTGGGAGGACGTCTTCTGCCGGTTGATCGACGCCGACGTGGCCGGGCACAGCCACCACGTCGAGCCGTTGCTGCCCGAGCTGCGGGCGGCGCTGGAGGGGCTGCGTCCTGGCGAGCCGCGGGTCCCGCTGTGGTCCACGGTGACCGGGCGGGAGCACGCGGCCTTCGACGCCGCGTACTGGTGCCGCAACCTGCGCGAGCCGGTGCTGTTCTGGCCGGTCGTGCGGGAGCTGCTGGCCGCGGGACACGACACCTTCGTGGAGCTGAGCCCGCATCCGACGCTGCTGTCCGGGCTGCGTGACACACCCGCGCGGCTGCTGCCGTCCCTGCACAAGGAGGATCCCGGCACCTTCGCCGCGTCCCTCGCCGAGCTGCGGGCCGCCCGGCTCTCGGGCGACGGCGTGCTGGGGGATCACCGGGTCGAGGGCACGGCCGTCTTTCCGGCGGCGGGGCAGCTCGCGGCGGCGCTGGCGTACGGCGACGGGCTGGCGGACGTGGTCTTCGAGGCCCCGCTGGTGCTGGACGAGGTCAAGCTCCTGCGCGCCGACGTCCGGGAGGACCTGATCACGCTCGCGGCCGGCGGCGAGCGGATCACGACCGCCCGCCGCGCCGACCCCGTACCGTCCGCCGCCGCCGGGCTGGCGGCGCTGCGGGCCCGGTGCACCGAGCCCGTGGACGTGACGGCGCTCTACGAGGGGTTCGCGGCCCGGGGCATGGAGTACGGGCCCGCCTTCCGCGGCATCGAGGAGGCGTACGCGGGGGAGTCCGAGTGCCTGGCGCGGTTGCGGCCGGCGGCCGGGCCGCCCGCGGAGCCGTATCGGATGGATGTGACCGTGCTCGACGCCTGCCTGCAGGCCGTCGCGCCCGCGCTGGCCAGCCGTTCCACCGGGGACGGCCAGGAGGACCTGCTGCTGCCGCAGGGCGTCGGCCGGGTCTCCGTGCTGGGGAACCTCGGCGCGGCCCGGTGGGCGCATGCGCGGGCGGACGGCGAGCTCATGGACGGCGAGCTCATGGACATCGACGTCCTGGACGACGGCGGCCGGGTGCTGCTGGCCCTCCAGCACGTACGGCTGCGCCGCATCGCCAGGGCCGCCCCCTCCGACGCCTGGATGTACGTGCCCCGCTGGACCCCCGTCCAGCCGGGCGCCGGCACGCCCTTCGACGGCGTCGTGCACCACGTGGACCGGGACCACGAGGCGGAAGAGGCGATCGAGGCGCTGCTGCTCCTGGCCAAGGACCTCATCTCCCGCGAGGACCCGCCCCGGCTGTGGGTGGTGACCACGCACGCCCAGCCGGTCGAGGCCGGCGACCCCGTGGAGCCGGCCCAGGCCGCCGTATGGGGACTCGCCCGCACGATCAGGCACGAACACCCCGAGCTGCGGTGCACCCTCGTCGACCTGGACGCGGCCGGCCTCCCGGACCTGTGGGAGCTGCCCGACGAGAACGAGGCCGCCTACCGCGACGGCCGGCCGTACGCGCTGCGCCTGGCCCGCCGCCCCGCCCGCCCGGCGGGACCGTACCGGATCGAGCAGCCGGCCCAGGGCGACCTGGGCGCCCTGCGCCTGCGCGAGCCCGGCGGCCCGATCGCGCACGCACCGGGACCCGGCGAGGTGCGGATCCGGGTGCGCGCCACCGGCCTGAACTTCAACGACGTGCTGCGCGGCCTCGGCATGCTGGACCAGCAGGACGGGCCGCTGGTGTTCGGCCTGGAGTGCGCGGGCGAGATCGACGCCGCGGGCGCGGACGTGACCGGGCTGCCCGAGGGCACTCGCGTGGTCGCGCTGGCCGCCGGGATCGGCACGATGGCGTCGTACGTCACCGTGGACGCCCGCCTGGTCGCCCCCGTCCCGGACACCCTCGACCTCACCACGGCGGCCACGCTCCCCGCGGCCTACGTCACCGTCCTGTACGGCCTCGGCCGCCTGGCCCGGCTGGAACGCGGCGAGCGCGTGCTGATCCACGCCGCCGCCGGCGGGGTGGGACAGGCCGCGATGGAGCTGTGCCGGCGCGCGGGAGCCGAGGTCCTGGCCACCGCCGGGTCCGAGCGCAAACGCGCCTGGCTCAGAGCGCAGGGCGTCACCCACGTGTTCGACTCGCGCAGCACGGACTTCGCCGGACAGGTGCTCGACGTCACGGGCGGCGCCGGCGTGGACGTCGTCGTCAACTGCCTGACCGGGGAGTCGGTGGACGAGGGGCTGCGGATCCTGGCGCCGTTCGGGCGGTTCGTGGAGCTCGGCAAGCGCGACATCGCGGACAACCGGCCGCTGCCGCTGGCTCCGTTCGCCAAGAGCCTGTCGTTCCACGCGGTGGAGGCCTTCTCCCTGGGCCGGCTGCGCCCGGACCTGGCCGGCGAGCTGCTGCGCGAGGCGGTGGCCGGCGTGGCGAGCGGCACGCTGCGCCCGCTCCCCGTCACCGCGTACCCCGCGGCGGAGGCGGCGGCCGCGTTCCGCCACATGGCCTCGGCCCGGCACCTCGGCAAGATCGTGCTCACCTTCGACGAGGACCGGCTGCGCCCCGACGGCGTCCACGTCGTGACCGGCGGCCTCAGCGGGCTCGGCCTGGCCGCGGCGGAGCGCCTGGTGGATCGCGGCGCCCGCCACCTGGCCCTGCTCTCCCGGCGCGCCCCGGACGAGACGGCCCGCGACGCCGTCGCCCGCATGCGCGCGGCCGGCGCCCAGGTGTCCGTGCTGGCCGTGGACGTCGCGGACGAGGCCGCGCTGGCCGCCGCGCTCGCCGCCCTGCGCGCCCAGGGGCCGCCCATCAGGGGAATCGTGCACGCGGCCGGCCTGTTGCGCGACGGAACGCTCGCCACCACCGACCTCGCCGCCGTGCGCGAGGTGCTGCGCCCCAAGATCGCGGGCACCTGGAACCTGCACCGCCTCACCGAAGGCGACCCCGTCGAGCTGTTCGTGCTCTTCTCCTCCGCCGCCGGGCTGCTCGGCTCCGGCGGCCAGGCCGGATACGCCGCGGCCAACGCCTTCCTGGACGGGTTCGCCCACTGGCGGCGCGCCCAGGGACTGCCCGCCACCAGCGTCGACTGGGGCCCGTGGTCGGAGATCGGCCTGGCCGCCACCCCCGACAGGGCCGGCCGGCTCGCGGAACGCGGCATGGGCGGCATCGACACCGCCGCCGGCCTGCGGGTGCTCGACGGCGTGCTGGCCGAGCGGCCCGCGCAGGTCGCGGTGATCCCGCTCAGCCTGCCGGACTGGTTCGCGCACAACCCCGGGCAGGAGCGCTGGTCGGTCTTCGCGGAGCTGCGCGGCGACCGGAACGGCACGGGACCGCTGCGGATCTCCACCCCGGACGAGCTGGAAGGCGTGCTCACCGGCTGGGTGGCGGGCGTGCTGCGCACGTCGGCCGCCGCGATCGACCCCGGGCTGCCGCTCACGCGCCTCGGCCTGGACTCGCTCATGGCCGTGGAGCTGCGCAACCTCGTCGAATCCCGGCTGGGCGTCCGCCTGTCCACCACGGCCTTCCTGGACGGTCCCACGATCGGCGAGCTGGCCGGGCGGATCCTGCCGCACCTGGGCGCGGCGCCCGCAGCGGAGAGCGGCCCCGGCGACCCGCTGGACGCGCTGTCCGACGCCCAGGTGGACGCCCTCCTGGACGAGCTTCTCAACGACCACATCGGAGGTGTGGCATGACGCCCACGTCGATCCTGTCCACGCTGCTCGACACCGCCGCCGACTACGGCGAGCGGCCCGCGCTGACCGTGCTCGGCCGCGAGGGGTCAGGACAGTGGACCTTCGCCGAGCTGGCCACCAAGGTCGCGCAGGTGGCCGCCCGGCTGACCGAGCTGGACGCCTGCGGCCGGCGGGTGCTGCTCGCCTGCCCCACGTCCATGGAGTACGTGCCGGTCTTCTACGGCTGCATGCTCGCCGGAGCCATCCCCGTGCCGGTGTACATGCCGTCGATCGCCCACTTCAGGTCGGCCTGGTCGAAGATCGCCTCGATCGCCGAGGACTCCGGCGCGGCCTACGCCGTCACCCCCATGCCGCCTCCCGAGGGCGACCTGCTCGGCGGCCTGCCCGGGTTCCGTGGCTGGCTGCGCTTCGACGACCTGCTGACCGGGCCCGCGATCTGGGACTGGGCGCTGCCCGGCGCGGACGACCTGGCCTTCCTCCAGTACACCTCCGGCTCCACCGGGCACCCCAAGGGCGTCATGGTGACGCACGGCGGCCTGGTGCACAACGCCACCGCCGTCGGCAAGGCCATCGGCGCCGGGCGGGAGACGACCACGGTGTCGTGGCTGCCGCTCTACCACGACATGGGCATCATCGGCTCGCTCGTCTCCCCGCTGTTCTGGGGGGCGCACGTGGTCAAGATGTCGCCGCAGGCGTTCGCGTCGCAGCCGTACACGTGGTTGCGGGCGATCAGCGACTTCGGCGGGCGGCTCGCGTACGCGCCCAACTTCGCGTACGAGCTGTGCGCGCGGAAGATCACCGACGAGCAGCTCGACTCGCTGGACCTGAGCACCTGGCGGGTGGCGGTCAACGGGGCCGAGCCCATCAGGGAGTCCACGATCAGCCGGTTCACCGAACGATTCGCCCGGGCCGGGTTCCGGCCCGAGCACATGCGGTTCGCGTACGGGATGGCGGAGGCGACCCTGGTCGTCACCACCCAGCGGTGGACCGACCCGCACCCGGTCGTCCACGTGGGCGAGCGCCCCTACATCCGCTGCGGCCGGCCGGTGGACGGCATGACCGTGGCGATCGCCGACCCGGAGACCGGCCAGGCCCGCGCGCCCGGGGAGGTCGGCGAGATCTGGGTGTCGGGCCCGTCCGTGGCCGCCGGCTACTGGCAGCGGCTGGACGCGACCGAGGAGACCTTCCACGCCCGCCTGCCCGGACGGCCGGAACACTTCCTGCGCACCGGCGACCTCGGCATCATGGCCGGGGGCGGCGTCGCGGTGGTCGGCCGGCACAAGGACCTGATCGTCGTCAACGGGGTGAACCACTACCCGCAGGACATCGAGTACACGATCGAGCAGCTCAGCCCCGCCGTGCGCGGCGGCTGCACCGCCGCGTTCTCCGCCGAGCCGACGGGCGACGTGCCGCAGAGCGAGGCGGCGGTGGTCGTCGCCGAGGTCAGGAACGGCACGGCCGACCTCGCCGACCTGGTCACCGAGATCAGGCTGGCCGTGGCCAGGGAGCACGACGTGCTGCTCGACGGCGTCTTCCTCGTCGAGCCGGGCAGCGTGCCGAAGACCACGAGCGGCAAGATCAGGCGGCGGGCGAGCCTGGCCATGCTGCTGGCCCACGAGTTCCCGCTGCTGGCCGGCTGGGTGTCGCCCGCGCTGCCCGGCCTCGCTCCCGCGGCGGCCGGCCGATGAACCTGCTGGACCTGCTGCTGGGGCTGGTGGCCGAGCGGATGGGCGTGGCCGAGGTCGATCCCGACCGGCTGTTCATCGACTACGGCATCGGCTCCTACGACGCGGTCGCGCTGGCGGGCGTGCTGGCCGAGCACACCGGGACGACGTTGCCGAACAGCGCCTTCTACGAGCACCCGACGGCGCGGGCACTGGCGGCGTACCTGGAGGGGGTGGTGGGCGGCCCGGCACTGGCGAGCACTTCCGGCGACACCGGCACCCATCTCGGCACCTCCGGCTCCTACCCCGGCGCCCACCCCGGCACATCCGGCGACACCGGGACCCGCCATGGTGCCTTCGACGGCGTCGGCGGGACCCGGAGCGGTTTCGGCCGGATGGGCGGAATGGGCGGGGACGGCGGCCTCGTCGCCGAGCCCGTGGCGATCGTCGGGATCGGCTGCCGCCTGCCGGGCGCCGACGGTCCCGGTGAGCTCTGGGAGCTGCTCACGTCCGGCGCGGACCTGGTCGGCCCCGTGCCCGCCGCCCGGGCGGAACGGGACGAGGGCTGGTCGGAGCCCGGTGTGGGCGTGGGCGGGTTCCTGCCGGAGGTGGAGGCGTTCGATCCGGCGTTCTTCGCCATCAACGCGCGGGAGGCGGCGGCCATGGACCCGCAGCAGCGCATGGTGCTGGAGGTCGCGCACGAGGCGCTGCAGGACGCGGGCCTGCGCGTGGCCGACGTGACGCGCACCTCCACCGGGGTCTTCGTCGGCATCAGCAGCAACGACTACCTGGTCGGCCGGTTCTCCGGCGGGCCGGCGCCCGACGCGTACACGCCGACGGGCACCGCGCACAGCGTGGCGGCCAACCGCATCTCCTACGTCTTCGACCTGCACGGGCCCTCGATGGCCATCGACACGGCGTGCTCGTCGTCGCTGGTCGCGATCCACCAGGCGGCGCTCGCCCTGCGAACGGGACAGTGCGACGTGGCGCTCGCCGGCGGCGTCAACGCGGTCCTGTCGCCCGACATCGGCCGGTGCTTCCGCACAGCGGGCGTCCTCGCGCCCGACGGCCGGTGCAAGTCCTTCGGGGCGGGCGCCGACGGCATGGGCCGGTCCGAGGGCACGGTCATGGTGGCGCTCAAGCGGCTGCCGGACGCGCTCGCGGCCGGTGACCGGGTCTACGCGCTCATCCGGGGCGGGGCGGTCAACAGCGACGGCCGGACCAACGGCCTCATGTCGCCGAGCGCTCCCGCCCAGGTCAGGCTCCTGCGGGCGGCCTGCCGGTCGGCCGGTGTGGCTCCCGGGCAGGTGGAGTACGTCGAGGCGCACGGGTCCGGTACCCGGCTCGGCGACCTGATGGAGCTGCGCGCCCTCTCGGAGGTGCTCGGGACGGCCCAGCGGCTGGAACCGCTGCGGGTCGGGTCGCTGAAGAGCAACCTCGGGCACCTGGAGGCGGCCGCTGGGGCGGCGGGGGTGGCCAAGGTGGCGCTCGCGATGTTCCACGGCGTGCTTCCCGGGGGCCTGCACGCCGATCACCCGGCTGAGGATTTCGGCTGGGACGCCGGCGGGCTCCGGGTCCTGACCCGGGCCGAGCGCTGGGGCGGGCGGCTGGCGGGGGTCAGCTCGTTCGGATTCGGCGGCACCAACGCCCACCTGATCCTCCAGACGCCCCCCTCCCACCCCGCCGCCCCGTCGCCCGGCGAGGCCGCACCGTCCTCCGCGGCCGCTGTCGTTTCCACGGCTGAGGTCGCCTGGGCTTCCGGCGGCGTCTCTGGGGCCGCATCTGCATCCGGTGCCACCGCCGAGGCCGCTTCCGGGGGTGTCGCGTCGCCGTCGCCCGCTCGCTGGGCCGTGCGGTCACGCCGCTACCTGCCGCTTTCCGCGCACACCCCGCAGGCGTTGCGCGAGCTGGCGGAGCGGTGGCGGGACCTGCTGGTCGAGCCGGGGCTCGACCTGGCCGCGGCCTGCCACACGGCGGGTGCACGCCGGGACCACCACGCCTACCGGCTCGCCGTATCCGGGACCGACGCCGCCGACCTGGCCGCCGAGCTCGAACGCGCGCTCACCGACCTGGTCGCCACCCCACCGTCCGGGCCCGTGACGGGCGGCCTCGCCCTGGTGTTCACCGGCGAGCCCACCCTGCTCGGGACTTCCGCTGAAGGGCTGCCGGGGGCGGAGCTGGCCGAGGTGTTGCGGCGTGCGGGGATCGTGCCCGAGATGGTGATCGGCGACGAGGTGGGTGAGCTGTCCGCCGCGTACTACAGCGGCGCGCTGTCCGCCGCGGACGCCCAGGACGTCGCAGCCGGGCGCGCCCGGCTGCTCGCCGGGCTGCCAATCCCGCACGCCCTGCGCGTACGGCTCGCGGCCCGGCTGGCGGAGGCCCTGTGCAGGCGGACGGGCCCCGGGCTGGCGGTGGCCGCCGTGGAGAGCCCCCAGACCTGCGTGATCGCCGGCCCGCCCGTGGCCCTGGCCCGGGTACGAGCGGCGCTGGCCGACGGCGGCGTGCCCTGCGCCGAGCTGGGCCCCGCCACCGCCGCCCACAGCGAGCCGGCCGCCCAGGCCGCACCCGAGCTGGAGGCCGCGCTGGCCGGGCTGACCCCGCAGGATGGCCTGGTCACGCTCGTGTCCACGCTCACCGGCGGGCCGGTGGACGGCAAGGCGCTGGACGCCGCCCACTGGGCGGGGCAGCTCGCCCGGCCGAGCCTGCTCGGCGACGCGCTCTCGTACGCGCTCGACCACGGCGTGCGGACCTTCGTCGAGATCGGCCCCGGCAGCCTCGGCCCCCACCTCCGAGCCCTGGAGAAGAGCACAGAGAAGAGCGCTGAGAAGGGCACTGAGAAGGGCACCGACAAGGCCGCCGGCAAAGCGGACACAGTCGCGAAGGGCGGACGCAAGGCCCGCATCGTCCGCTGCGCAGGACCGGATGACGTGCCGAGCGCCCTGATCCGCCTCTACGAACTGGGCCACGCCCCCCATTGGGCCGTGCTCAACCCCGTGGCGGGAGTGACGTCGATCCCGCTGCTGCCCTGGTCCCGCGAATGGTCCTCCGTGGAGGTGACCGCATGAGTCCCGGCACCGTGCTGCACGACGTGGCCGCCCAGGTCGCGCGCACCCCGGACGCGCCGGCCGTGCTCGACCCCGGCCAGTCCCTCACCTACGCCGAGCTGGCCGCCCGCGCGAACGCCGTAGCCGCTCACCTCCGAGCCCGCGGCGTCCGTCCGGGCGACCCGGTGGCGGTGGCGCTGCCCCGCTCCGCCGGCTACGTGGCGGCGATCCTCGGGGTCTGGCAGGCGGGCGCCGTCTACGTACCCCTCGACCGCACCCTGCCGCCCGAACGCCTGCGCTACCAGCAGCGGCAGGCCGGGACGACGCTCCTCCTGGACACCCTCCCCGCGCCGGGCGGAACCGCCCGGCTGGCGACGGGCGACGCGGACCAGGGACAGTGCGCCTACGTCATGTTCACCTCCGGCTCCACCGGCAGGCCGAAGGCCGTCCAGGTGAGCCACGCCTCGCTGCGCCACTGCGTGACGGCCGTGTCGGCGCTGCTCGCCCCGGGCCCGCACGACCGGTACGCCGCCAACCAGACCTTCGCCTTCGACATCTCCCTGCTGGAGATCCTCCTCCCGCTGACCTGCGGCGGAGTCACCCTGGTCACCTCGGAGACCCTCCAGACGGACGCGGCCAAGCTGACGGCCTGGCTGGAGCGGCACGGCGTGACCGTCGTCCACGCCACCCCGACGGCCTGGCGCTGGCTCCTGCCGCACCTGACGAAGGGCCGTACCGAGCTGCAGGTCGTGTGCGGGGGAGAGCCGCTGACCGCCAGGCTCGTCTCCGACCTGGCCGCCCGCGCCGGCCGGGTGTGGAACTTCTACGGCCCCACCGAGGTCACCGTCTGGTGCACCGCCGGCCAGGTCACCCCCGCCGACCAGGACCCGGTGCCGATCGGCAGCCCGCTGCCCGGCTACCGCGTCGAGCTGCTCGGCCCCGACGGCCGTACGGTTCCGCCCGGCGCGGAGGGCGAGATCCACGTCGGCGGCCCAGGCGTGGCCATCGGCTACGGCGGCGCCCCCGAGCTGACCGCCGAGCGCTTCATCGACCACCCCGAGCTGGGCCGCCTCTACCGGACCGGCGACATCGGCCGCCTGCGGCCGGACGGCCTGCTGCACTTCGCGGGCCGCCGCGACCGGCAGGTCCAGCTCAACGGCTACCGGATCGAGCTGGGCGAGATCGAGTGCGTCGCCCAGGAGCACCCGGAGGTCGAGCTGGCCGCCGCCCACGTGGCGGACGACACCCTGCTGCTGTTCGTCCAAGGCGCGGTGACCACACGTACGCTGCGCCGCCACCTCGCCGCCCACCTGCCCGTCTCCATGATCCCCTCCCGGATCGAGGTACGGCGGGAGCTGCCGCTCACCCCAACGAAGAAGATCGACCGCGTCGCCCTGCTGGCGTCGGCGAACGGATAGGAGAAGCCGTGCCAGGACTGCACGAACTAGTCGAGGCGCAGGTCGCGCGCACCCCCGACGCCGTCGCGGTCGTCGACGCGGGCGGCGGCCGGCTGACCTACCGCGAGCTCGACGAGCGGGCCAACCGGCTCGCCCGCCACCTGCGCGGGCTCGGCGTGGTCCCCGACACCCCCGTGGCCGTGTGCGTGCACCGCGGTCTCGGCCTCGTCGTCGCGCTGCAGGGCGTGGCCAAGGCGGGCGGCGCGTACCTGCCGATCGACCCCGGCACCCCCGCGGCCAGGGTCCGCCTGATGGTGGCCCAGAGCGGCGCCCCGGTGTGCGTGGGCGAGCAGGCGCTGGCCGGCCTGCTGCCGGACGACCTCGCCACCGCTGTCCTGCTCGACCGCGACAGTGCCGCCATCGGCGCGAACGACGCCACCCCGATCGAGTCGGGCGTGCGCGACGACCACCTGGTGTCGATCTACTACACCTCCGGCTCGACCGGCACGCCCAAGGGCGTGGCCAGCACGCACGGCGGCTGGGTGAACCGCATGCGCTGGATGCAGGACGAGCACCGCCTCGCACCGGGGGAGAGTGTCCTGCACAAGACCACGCTCAGCTTCGACGACGCGGCCGTGGAGGTGTTCTGGCCGTTGTCGGCGGGCGGCACCGTGGCGATCCTGCCGCCCGGCGAGCACAAGGACCCGGTCGCGCTGCTCGCCGCGGTGCGCGGCTTCGACGCCGCGGTGGCGCAGTTCGTGCCCAGCATGCTGAGCCTGTTCCTGGAGGCGCACCGCCGCGCCGGGCTGCCGCCGCTGCCGAGCCTGCGGCACGTGATCTCCAGCGGCGAGGCGCTGACCGCGCCCCTGGCGCTGGCCTTCCACGAACAACTCGGCGTGTACGGGTGCCGCCTGCACAACCAGTGGGGCGCCACCGAGGTCTCGATCGACTCCACGCTGCACACCTACGACCCCCACGACCCGTACGCCGGGCCCGTCGTGTCCATCGGCGCCCCCTTCACCGGCAACACCGTGCACGTGCTCGGCCAGGACGGCGAGCCCGTGCCCGACGGCGAGGAGGGCGAGCTGCACATCGGCGGGATCGGCCTGGCCCGCGGCTACCACCGGCAGCCCGCGCTGACCGCCGGCCGGTTCGTGCCCGACCCCTTCGGCCCGCCGGGCTCGCGGCTGTACCGCACCGGCGACATGGGGCGGCGGCGCCCCGACGGCGCCCTGGAGTTCCTGGGCCGCCGCGACCACCAGGTCAAGATCCGAGGCGTGCGGATCGAGCTGGGCGAGGTCGAGGCGGCCCTGGAAGCCCATCCCGGCGTACGCCAGTCGGTGGCCGTCGTCGAAGAGGGGCGGCTGATCGCCTACGTCGTGGGCGGCGACGCCGATCCGGCGCGGCTGCGGGCCCACCTCGCGGAGGAGCTGCCGTCGTACCTGATCCCCGCGCAGATCGTGCCGATCGGACGGGTGCCGCTCACCCCGAACGGCAAGGTGGACCGGGCGGCCCTGGCCGAGTCCGCGCAGCCGGCCGTGAGCGGCCCGCCCCCCGGGCGGCAGCCGGTCTCGGCCACCGAGCGGGCGCTGGCCGCGATCTGGGCCGACGTGCTCGACGTCGAGCACGTCGGCCTGGACGACAACTTCTTCGAGCTGGGCGGCAACTCGCTGCTGGCCACCCAGGTCATGTTCAGGATTCAGGACGACCTGCGCATCGAGTTCCCGCTCTACCTGCTGTTCTCCGCCGAGACGCTGGAGGAGCTGGCCGGCGAGGTCGAGCAGAGCCGCGCCGAGCAGACGCCCGCGCTGCCGCGTGTCTCCCGCGACCGGCCGCTGCCGCTGTCCTTCAGCCAGGAGCGGCTGTGGTTCCTGCACCGGCTCGCGCCCTGCTCCACCGCCTACAACGTGCCCACCGCGTGCCGGCTGAGCGGGCGGCTCGACGTCGCCGCGTTCAGCACGGCGTTCGACCGGCTCGTGGCGCGGCACGAGATCCTGCGCACCCGGTACGTCGAGAGCGCCGACGGCATCCCCGAGGTGCGCATCGACGACGAGGGCCCGCGTCTGGCGTTCGGCATCGCCGACGGGGCGGACCGGATCTCCCGCGAGGAGTCGGCCTCCCTGGCGTTGCGCGCCGACTGGGACACGCCGTTCGACCTGGCCAAGGAGGCGCCGCTGCGGGCGCGGCTGACCAGGCTGGACGACTACGAGCACGTCTTCTCCCTGGTCATCCACCACATCGCGTACGACGCCGGGTCCGAGCAGGTGTTCTGGCAGGAACTGGGCACGCTCTACGAGGCCGCGCTGTCCGGCCGGCCCGCCGTGCTCCCCGAGCCGCCCGCCCAGTACGCCGACTACGCCGCCTGGCAGCGGTCGGAGCCGGGCGACGAGAGCCAGCTCGCCTACTGGCGCGACCGGCTGGCCGGGCTGACCAGGCTCGTGCTGCCGACCGACCGGCCGCGCCCGCCCATGCAGACCTTCACCGGCGCCCGCACCTCGTTCCTGCTGGACGAGCCGCTCACCGAACGGCTGAGGCAGCTCAGCAGGGACGCCGGGACCACGTTGTTCGCGACCCTGCTGGCCGGCTTCCAGGCCATGCTGGCCCAGGCGAGCGGCCGGGACGACGTGGCCGTCGGCTCGCCCGTGCCCGGCAGGACCAGGCCGGAGACCGAGCACATGATCGGCTTCTTCGCCAACATGCTCGTGCTGCGCGCCGACTGCGGCGGCGACCCCTCCTTCGCCGACCTGCTCGGCCGGGTCAAGCAGGTCGTGCACGGGGCGTACGCACACCAGGACATCCCGTTCGAGCGCCTGGTACGGGCCCTGCGCCCGCCGCGCGACCGCGGCGGCATGCCCTTCTTCAACGTCATCTTCAACGGTGTCCCGATCAGCGCGCTGACCAGCGCGGAAGGCGTGCGGCTCACGCAGCTGACGGTGACCCCCATCGATCTGGCGGCCAGAACCACGGTCGCCGACCTCGTCTGCTCGGTCGCGGAGACCCCGGACTCGATCATCGGCGAGGTCGCCTACAACACCGACCTCTTCGACGGCACCACCGTCGAAGGGTTGGTGGATGTCTGGATACACCTGCTGAGAGCGGCGACGCGTGATCCGCTGCAGCCGCTCTCAGCGGTGTCCCCGGCCCCTCTCACCTGAGCGAAGGACCGCAATGTTGCGCACCATGTTCAAGTCGAAGATCCACCGCGCCACAGTCACCCACGCCGACCTGCACTACGTCGGCTCGCTGACGGTCGACGAGGAGCTGATGGAGGCCGCCGACCTGCTCGAAGGCGAGATGGTCGCGGTCGTCGACATCACCAACGGCGCCCGCTTGGAGACGTACGTCATCGCCGGCCAGCGGGGCAGCGGGGTGATCGGCGTCAACGGCGCCGCCGCGCACCTGGTGTCGCCCGGCGACCTGGTCATCCTGATCTCCTACGGCCAGTACGCCCCCGGCGAGCTGACCGCCCACCGGCCGCGCGTCGTGCACGTCAACGGCCTGAACAAGATTGTCGAGGTCGACGCCGACCTGGCCAGGCCGGTGCCCGGCTCGACCGCCCAGGTCGAGCCGGCGGGCGTGGCGAGGAGAGCGCGATGAGCACCGTCCGTGACGTGCTGACCGAGGACTGGAAAGTGCTCCTCGCGCTCGACGACGTCGGTCCTGACGACGACTTCTTCGAGCTGGGCGGCCACTCCCTGGTCGCGATCAGGATCGTGGCCAGGATCAGAGCCCGCTACGGCGTCGATCTGCCGGTGGCCGACGTGTTCACCTACCCGACCGTGGCCGAGCTGGCCGAGGTGGTCACCGGCATGCTGGAGGTGGACGGTGACCGTCACAGCGCCTGAGTCGCGCCTGTCGTTCGCGCAGGAGCGCATGTGGCTGCACCACCAGGTCGATCCGGCCGCGGTGGAGTACAACGTGTGCCTGGCGCTGCGGCTGCGCGGCCCCCTCGACGCCGCCGCGCTGGCCGGCGCCCTGACCGGCGTCGTGGCCCGGCACGAAGTGCTGCGCACCGTCTACTCCGCCGGCGACGGCCACCCGGTCGCGACCGTGCTCGCACCCGGGCCCGTCGAGCTGCCCGTACGGCCGGTGGCCGGCGAGGAGGAGGCCAGGACGCTGGCCGCCGGGGCCGCGCGGGAGCCGTTCGACCTGGCCCGCGGCCCCGTGCTGCGGGCGACGCTGGCCCGGCTCGCGGCCGGTGACCACGTGCTGCTGCTCACCGTGCACCACATCGCCGTCGACGAATGGTCGGTGGGGCTGCTGCTGTCCGAGCTGGACGTGCTCTACCGCGCCGCGCTCGACGGCACGCCGGACCCGCTGCCGCCGCTGCCCGCCAGCCACGCCGACGTGGTCGCCGCCGAACGACAGGCCGACCTGTCCGCCGCGCTCGGCCACTGGCGGCGCACGCTCGCCGGGATGCCGCCGCTCGACCTGCCCACCGACCGCCCGCCCGGCGCGGAGCCCGGCTCGGCGGGCGCGATCATCCGCTTCACCGTCCCGCCCCGCGTGACCTCGGCGCTGGCCGCCGTGGCCCGGCGGGCGCGGGTCACGCCGTACATGGCCGGGCTGGCGGCCTTCACCGCGTTCCTGGCCCGCTACTGCGGCCAGGACGACATCGCGGTCGGCAGCACCGTCGCCAACCGCGGCGTGCCCGGCGCCGAGCATGTGATCGGCGCGTTCTTCAACACCGTCGTCATGCGCGGCGACGTGTCCGGCGACCCCACCTTCGCCGAGCTGCTGGCCCGCACCCGCGCCCGCTGCCTGGACGCGCTCACCCACCAGCACCTGCCCTACTCCATGCTGGGCCCGGCGATGGGCGGCGGCCGTACCCCGTTGTTCCGGGTGCTGTACGAGCTGCACGCCGGCGTCCCCGCGCGCACCCGGCTGGGCGAGCTGGCCGTGGAGCCGTTCGCGTTCCCCGACACCGCCGCCAAGTACGACCTGGCCCTGTCGCTGATGCCCGCGAATGACCATTTGGCCGGTCACCTGACCTACCGCAGCGACCTGTACGAGCCCGGCACCGCCCAGCGGCTCGCGGACGCGTTCCTGCACCTGCTCGGCGAGCTGGCCGAGGCGCCCGACCGGCCGATCGGCTCCCTGGAGCTGCTCCCGCCCGGCCAGCGCGCCGCCGTCCTGGACGCCTCCCGCGGCCCCGCCCCCCTCGGACCGCTGAACCTGCGCGCCCACGACCTCTTCGCCCGCCAGGCCCGGCTGACCCCGCAGGCAACCGCGGTCACCTTCGGCGACGTCCGGCTCAGCTACCGCGAGCTCGACGAGCGGTCCGACCGGATCGCGCACTGGCTGCGCGCACGCGGCGCCGGGCCCGAGCGCGTTGTCGGCGTCTGCCTGGAGCGCTCTGACTGGCTCGTCGCCGCGTTCCTCGGCGTGTGGAAGGCCGGGGCCGCGTACCTGCCGCTCGACCCCGCGCTGCCCGCCGAACGGCTGGAGCACATGGTGGCCGACTCCGGGGCCATGCTGGTCCTGCGCGACGCCGCCGAGCTGGCCGCCGCCGTCGCCGCGGCGCCCGCGGCCGGGCCGCCGGCCGGCTCCTCGCCGGACGATCTCGCGTACGTCATCTACACCTCCGGGTCCACCGGGCGGCCCAAGGGCGTGCTCGTCCCGCACCGGGGGCTGGTGAACTTCCTGCACTGGTGCGTGGCCGCCTACGCCGCGGGCGGGGTGGGCGGGGCGCCGCTGTTCTCCTCCGTGGCCTACGACATGGTGGTGCCGAACCTGTTCACGCCGCTGGTCGTCGGGCAATCGGTGCACGTCCTGCCGTCCGGCACGGAGCTGGACGAGCTGGGGGAGGGGCTGTCGGCGCGGCCGTACGGGTTCGTCAAGCTCACCCCCGGCCACCTGGAGGTGCTGGCCGGGCAGCTCGACGCCGGGCAGGCGGCCGGGCTGGCCGGGGTGCTGGTCGTGGGGGCCGACGCGTTCCCCAGCCGCGCGCTGGCCTTCTGGCAGGCCCTGGACCCGCCGCCGGTGCTGCTCAACGAGTACGGCCCCACCGAGGCCAGCGTCGCCAACTGCGTGCACACCGTGACAGGACCGGTCAGCGGCGAGCTCGTCCCCATCGGCAGGCCGATCCCCGGCACCACGATGTACGTGCTCGACCCCGCCATGCGCCCCGTGCCCATGGGCGTGTCGGGCGAGCTGTACATCGGCGGCGCCTGCGTCGTGCGCGGCTACCACGGACGGCCTGGGCTGACCGCCGAGCGGTTCGTCCCCGACCCGTACGGCGAGCCCGGCGCGCGCCTCTACCGCACCGGCGACCTGGGCCGGCTGAGCGCCGACGGCGAGTTCGAGTTCCTCGGCCGGCTGGACGACCAGGTCAAGATCAGGGGGTTCCGGGTCGAGCTCGGGGAGATCGCGGCCACCCTGGACGAGGTGCCGGGCGTGGAAGGGGCGGTCGTCGTGGCCGCACCCGCCCCCGGCGGCGGGCAGCGGCTCGTCGCGTACGTCGTCGGCACCGCCACGCCCGCCGTCATGCGCGCGGCGCTTGCCCGGCGGCTGCCCGAGCACATGCTGCCCGCCCAGTACGTGCTGCTGCCCGAGATCCCGCTCAACAGGAACGGGAAGGTGGACCGCGCGGCGCTGCCCGAGCCGCCCGCGCCGTCCCCCGGCGCGCCGCGCCGGGCCCGCATGGGCATCGAACGGCAGATCGCCGACCTGGTCGCGGGCATACTCGGCACCGGGCTCGACGACGTGGACGCCGACCAGGACCTGTTCGGGCGCGGCATCGACTCGCTGGGCGCGGTCCGCCTGATGGCGAAGGTCGAAGAGCACCTGGGCGTACGGGTCAAGCTCCGGCGCTTCCTGGCCGACACCACGCTCAGCGGCCTCACCCGCCTGGTCACGGCCGCGCTGCCGGACCCGGCGGACGTCACCCGCCTGGTCAGCGCCGCGCTGCCGGACCCGGCGGACGTGCTGGACCGCATGGCCGGCCACGAGGCCGCGGACGCGCCGGTGATCATCCCGCTCGGCGGCGCGCGCCCGCTGCCCGGGGCGGCCCCGATCTACTGCCTGCACCCGCTCGGCGGTTCCGCGCACTGCTACGCGAGCCTGGCCGCGCTCCTGACGGCGCGCCGGCCGGTGTACGGGCTCCAGGCGCTCGAATCCGGCGTGTTCACCGGGTCGCTCCCCGACCTGGCCGACCGCTACGCGCGCGAGATCGCCGCCTTCGACCCCGCGCCCGGCCACCCGGTCACGCTGGCCGGCTGGTCGGCCGGTGGCGTGCTCGCCTTCGAGACCGCCAGACGCCTGCGCGACCTCGGGCGCCCGGTGGGCCGGGTGGTGCTGATCGACTCCGTGCTCCCCGACGCCCTCATGCTCGAACTGCTCGACGACCTCCTTGAGCTGGAGGAGCTGATCGAGCGCGTGACCGTGCTCGACGGCGACGCGGCCAGGCGGCTGCTGCTCGCCTCGGACATCGGCATCTTCGACGGGCTCGGCATGACCCCCGATCAGGTGGCCGCGTACTACCAGGCGTACGGGCCGGGGCTGCTGCGGCTCTGGCGCGACGGGCTGCGCGGCCTGAGCGACTACCGGCCCCAGCCCTACGACGGGCCGGTCACGCTGCTGGCCGGGGACCGCAATCCGGCGTGGGTGCGGACCGCGCAGCTCGCGGGCTGGCGCAGGGTCGCCGCGGACCTGGACGTGCACGTGGTCCACGGCGAGCATCACGACCTGCTGCGCCCGCCGTGCGCCGACCAGATCGTCCCGTTCCTGGCGAGATGACGGTGCCGTTGGGCGAACCGGGTGACGAGGCACGTCACCCGGTTCGCCCAAGCGTGCGGACCTCAGCCGGACGGATTCAGCCGGACGGCCCTCAGCCGGGCGGACACAGGTGAACGGCCCCCCGGGAGGGCGGGCCGCAGGTGGGCGGCCCTCAACCGGGCGGGCTGGATGACGCCGGGGTCAGACCACGCCGGCCTTGTGGGCGTACACGGCCGCCTGGAGGCGGTCCCGCACCTGGAGCTTGCTGAGCACGTTCGAGATGTGGAACTTGACCGTGGCCTCGCTGACGAAGAGCTTGGCCGCGATCTCGGTGTTGTTCAGCCCGTCGGCGACCAGCACGAGCACCTCGCGCTCCCGATCGGTCAGCACCTCGACCGCCTTGGCGGCGTGCTGCCACAGCCCCCGGCTGCGGAAGCGGCGCAGGAACATGCTGGCCGCCCGCGGCGCGAGGAACGCCTCGCCCATCGCGACCGCCCTGATCGCCCACACCAGCTCGTCCTGATCGCTGGAGCGCAGCAGGAACCCGCTGGCCCCCGCCTGGACCGCCTCGAACATGGCGTCGGGCCGCTCGGTCAGGAAGATGCTGCGCACCTGCCCCGCCAGCGAGTCGACGCTGAGCCGTTCGGTGACCTGGATCCCGTTCAGCCCGGACAGCGCCTCGTCCACGATGGCCACGTCCGGGCGCAGCCCGCGCGCCTTCGACACCGCGTCGAACCCGTCGTCGGCCTCGCCGACGACCCTGATGCCGGCATCCGCGTTGAGCACGGCCTTCAACGCCGTCCTGAGCAGCCGCTCCGGGTTGCACAGCAGGACCCGGATGTCCGTCATCTGGGGAACTCCAGGCGGACGCGGCGGGTCGCGGCGAGGCCGGGCAGCGACTCGCCGCCGGCCACGATGACGCCGGTGAAGCCGAGCGTCAGCAGCGGGCGCACGCGGTCGGCCGACGTGACGGCGTCCGTCACCAGCAGGCAGCGCAGGCCGCGGAGCATCCGGTCGAGATGCTCCTGACGTACGGCGGCGCGCAGCTCGTCCCGGTCGCGCCGGTCGTCGCGCAGGTCCACGTAGAGGGTCACCACCCCCAGCCGGGCCCGCAGCATGTGGGCGCACTGAACGGCGAACGTGGTCTTGCCGACCCCGGGCGCGCCCGTCACCACGACCACGGCCGGATCGCCGCCGCCGGAGGCCGCGGACACGGTGTCCTCGACCTCGCGCAGCAACGGCACCCGGCCCAGCACGATCGTGTCGCTCACCGCGGGCGGCTCCCACGCGCGCGGCGACGCGTACGGGGCGACCGGCGCACGCGGCGGGCTGGTCTCGAAGGTCAGCCGGTCCTGCCCGGTCAGCTCCAAAGCCAGGGCCAGGCGGCGGATCGACGTGCGGTGCGGGAAGCGGGTACGTCCCCGTTCGAGGTCGCGCAGCGCGCGCACGCTCATGCGGGCGCGTTCGGCGAGCTCCTCCTGGGTGAGGCGCGCCCGGTCCCGGTGGGTGCGCAGGAGCTGAGCGAATCTCTGGCTGTCGGACAACAAGGCGGCCGTCACTTGGTCCTCCCGTCACGATCAAGATGGGGCAACCGTACGCAGGCGGTGTTATCGGCGGCCCTCGCCGCGGCATTGCCCGGGTTACCGGGGCGATATCGCCGGTCATTCTTCCTGGTCCGGGGCTTCCCGCCCTGGCACGTTGGGCTCATGCTTCCGACAGGACGGATAGAGCGGGCCCCCGCCGCGCTGATCGACGAGGCGGTGCTGGCCAGGCGGTTCGACTGGGAGATGCGCTGCCTGCTGCGGCACTACACCTGGATCGAGCTGGCCCATCTCGGCGAGTACGCCCGCATGGATCTGATCGACGCCCCCACGGCCGCGCGCATCCGCCGGATCGTGCTGGACCTGACTCCGGACGACGTGGCCGCCGAGCGTACGGCGGCCATGTCCGACCCGCTGTTCGCGCTGGAACGCAGCGTGCACGCCCGCCTGCCCGCGAACGCCGCGCCCGCCTGGCACGTGGACCGCAGCCGCAACGACGTGCAGGCGTGCGCGCAGCTCATGCTCGGACGCGAGCGGCTGCTCGCCACCGCGGAGTCGGTACGCACACTGGCCAGGACCACCGCGGGGGTCGCCGCCGAGCACACCCGGTCCCTCATGCCCGGCTACACCCAGCACCAGACCGCCCACCCGATCACGTTCGGCTTCTACCTGGCCGCGCTCGCCGAGGCGGTCACCGGGGCGGCGGAATCCCTGCACGCCCTGATCGGCGCCGTGAACCTGAGCCCGCTCGGCGCGGGCGCCATGGCCGGCCTGGAGCTGCCCTGGGACCGGGACCGGCTGGCGCTCGCCCTCGGCTTCGCCGCCCCGCAGCCGCACGCGCTCACCTCGGTCGCCTCCCGCGCCTGGGTCCTGCGCTCGGCCGCCGAGCTGGCCGTCCTCGGCACCACGCTGAGCCGCTTCCTCACCGACCTCATCTGGTGGAGCGGGGCGAGCTGCCGCTTCATCGACCTGCCCGACGAGCTGGCGGGCATCTCCTCGGCCATGCCGCACAAGCGCAACTTCCCCGTGCTCGAACGCGCCAGGGGCCTGACCGGCCACCTCACCGGACTCGCGGTCGATCTCATGATCGGGCAGCGCAACACCGGCTACACCAACCTGGTGGAGGTCTCCAAGGAGAGCACCCGCTTCCTGGAGGACCTCTTCACGACCTGCGACACCATGCTCGGCCTCGTCGACCTGGTGATCTCCGGCGTCCGGTTCCGCGCCGGGCGGGCGTCCCGCGTGGCGCGCGCCGAGCTGTCCACCGCCTCCACCGTCGCGAACCGGCTGACCCTCGACCACGCGATCCCCGCCCGTACGGCGCAGGTCATCGTGGGCACGTGGATCGCCGCGGCCACGCGGCGGCTCGGGGACGACACGGAGCTGACACCCGACCGGCTCACCGCGCAGGACCTCGCCGCGGCCTGCGCCCGCGCCGGATACGAGCTGGACGTGGACGCCGACCGGCTGCGCGCCGACCTGGACGCCGACCTGGACGCGGGGGCGAGCCTCGACCGCCGCGTCACCAGCGGCTCCACCCGCCCCGACCGGGTGGACGCGCTCCTGGCCGGGGTCGCCGCCCGCCTGCGATCCGCCGACGCCACCGCCGCCGCCCAGTCGGAACGGCTCCGCACAGCCTGGCTCCGCACCACCGGCACGGAGGACGACGGCCCTGCGGCCACCCGCACGGATCCTGACGGCCCTGCGGCCACCCGCACCGATCCCGGCGGCCCCTCGGCCACCCGCTCGAAGAAGGGCGGCCACTCATGACCATCCACCTGCTGGCGGGCACGGGCGCGCGGCCGGGACGGGCCGGAGGCGTGGGCAGGGGACGCGCGCCCGGCACGTTCGGCGAGCTGCTCCAGGGCATCCTGCGGCCGAGCACCGACTTCCTCGTCACCTTCCCCGTGGACCTCTACGTGGAGGCCGCCTTCGAGCCCGACCCCCAGCTCGACCAGGTCATCGTCTCGCCCCCGCACAAGGCCAAGTCCCAGCGGCTGGCCACCGCCATCCTGGCGCACTACGGAGCGCACACCGGCGGCTGGCTCATGATCAACAGCGCGCTGCCGGAAGGCAAGGGCATGGCCAGCTCCACCGCCGACCTGGTGGCCACCGCACGGGCGATGGACGCCGCCTTCCGGCTGCACCTGCCCAACCGGCTGCTGCAGCGCATGATGGCCGAGATCGAGCCGTCCGACGGGGTCATGCACCCCGGCATCACCGCGTTCTTCCACCGCGAGGTGCGCCTGCACCGTCGCATGGGGGCGCTCCCGCAGCTCACCATCGCCGGCATCGACGACGGGGAGAGCGTCGACACGATCGCCTTCAACCGGTCACGCAAGCCCATCCCCCCGCACTGGGCCGACCGCTACGGGCAGCTCCTGGACGAGCTGACGGCCGCCGTGCGGGACGGCGACCTGGCCGCGGTCGGCCGGGTCTCGGCGGCCAGCGCCCGGTTGTTCCAGACGTTCAACCCCAAGCCGCACCTCGCCGAGGTGGAGGAGATCTGCCGCGCCGTCGGCGGCCTGGGCACCGTCGTCGGGCACAGCGGCACCTGCCTGGGCATCCTCCTGGCCCGCGACCACCCGCGCCACGGCGCGAACCTCGCCCGCGCGCTCAAGGAGCTGGCAGGCCTGGGCCGGCCGCTCATCGTCTGCAGGAGCACGAGCAAACCTTGACCACTTCTCCCACGCCTGAAGGCGGGGGTCTCCACGTTCAAGGAGATTCGATGACACTGAGAACGGACGCCATCGACGCCATCGGCCGCACCCCGCTGCTCCGCCTGCGCCCCGCGGGCGACGCCTTCCAAGATGCGAACGTCTACGCCAAGCTGGAGCTGGCCAACCCCTACGGCATGAAGGACCGGGTCGCCAAGCAGTCGATCCTGGCCGCCAAGGCCGACGGCACGCTCCGCGACGGCGGGCTCATCGTGGAGAGCTCCTCCGGGACGCTCGCCATGGGGGTGGCGCTGGTCGGCGGCTACCTGGGACACCGGGTGCACATCGTCACAGACCCGCGGATGGACGCGATCACCGCGGCCAAGCTGGACGCGCTCGGCGCGACACTGGACGTGGTGCCCGCCATGACCGCGAACGGCTGGCAGAGCGCCCGCCTCGAACGGCTGCGCACGGTGATGGCCGAGAACCCCGGCGCGTTCTGGCCCCGGCAGTACGACAACCCGCAGAACCCGGCCGCGTACGAGGCCCTGGCCCGCGAGGTGGAGTCCGAGCTGCCCCGCGTGGACGTGCTCGTCGGCGCGGTCGGCAGCGGCGGCTCGCTCTGCGGCACGGCCCGCGTGCTGCGGCGCGGCAACCCGTACCTGCGCGTGGTCGCCGTGGACGCGGCCGGCAGCGCCATCTTCGGCCAGCCGGACGTGCCCAAGAGGCTGCAGAGCGGGCTGGGCAACAGCCTGGTCCCGGCCAACGTCGACTTCTCGGTCATCGACGAGGTCCACTGGCTGTCGGACCGGGAGGCGTTCGCCGCCACGCTGGAGCTGGCCGCGCGGGAGAAGGTGTTCGCGGGCAACAGCTCGGGCTCGGCCTACCTGGTGGCCCGCTGGCTCAGCGGCCGGCTGGGACCGGACGCCACCGTGGTCGTGATCTTCCCCGACCGGGGCGACCGGTACGCGCACACGATCTACAACCCCGAGTACCGGGCCGCGCACGGCATGACGAACCTGCGCCCGCCCGCGGGCCCGCACCGGATCGGCCTCACGGACACGGCCGTCACCTGGTCCTACGCCACGCTCGGCCGCGAACGGGAGTATGCATGAACCTGGTCTTCGTCGAATCGAACACCACCGGCTCCGGCATGCGCGCCTTCGCCAAGGCCTCCGCGCTCGGCCTGACCCCGGTGCTGGCCACGGCCGACCCGTCCCGCTACGACGGGCTGGCCGCGACCGGGGCGAGGATCGTCACCTGCGACACCAACGACGAACACGGCCTGGCCGCCAAGCTGGCCGCCCAGGTCGGGGACCTCGCGGGCGTCACCACCACCAGCGAGTTCTACGTCACCACCGCCGCCAGAGCCGCCGCCGAGCTCGGACTGCCGGGCAACCCGCCGGACGCGGTCGCCGCGTGCCGGAACAAGGGCGCGATGCGGCGCCTGCTGGCCGCCGCCCACCTGCCCTCGCCGGTGTTCCGGCTGGTCGGGGCGGGCCGCGACCTGAGGACGCAGGTGCTGTTCGCGCTGTCGTGCATCGCGCTGCCGTGCGTGGTCAAGCCGGTGGACGACACCGGCTCGCTCGGCGTGGTGCTCTGCTCGACGGCACGGGAGGCGGTGACCGCGGCGGAGGCCGTGGTGTCCACGACCACGAACGTGCGCGGCCAGCCGGCCGCGCGGGCCGCGCTGGTGGAGGGCTATCTGAACGGTCCCGAGTTCAGCCTGGAGATGCTGAGCACGGGGGAGCGGCACGAGTGCGTGGGCATCGTGGCCAAGCGGCTCACCAGCCCGCCCAACTTCGTCGAACGCGGCCACGTGTTCCCCGCGGTGCTGGCCAGGGACGAGAGCGCCGTGCTCCTGGACACCGCCCGCCGCGCCCTCGACGTCGTCGGGATCACGCACGGCGTCACGCACATCGAGATGAAGCTCATCGACGGCCGCGGCTACGTCGTGGAGATCAACGCGCGCCCGGCCGGCGGCATGATCCCGGAGGTCATCGCCCGGTCCTGCGGCTTCGACCTGCTCGACGCGCACCTGCGGGCCGCCGCCGGCCTGCCTCTCAGGCCGTGCCCCCTGTCGTTCTCGCCCGCCGGGATCGCGTTCCTGCTCGCCCCCGAAGGGCTCGGGGAGCGGGAGGCGGTGCTCCGCCACGTGGGCGGCGTGGCGGAGGCGCTGGCCGTGCCCGGCGTCGACGCGGTCACCATCACCGCCGCGCCGGGCGCCCGCGTACGCCCGCCGCGCAGCAGCTACGACCGGCTGGGCTACGCCATCGCGCACGCCGCCACCCACATCGAGCTGGACCTGGCGCTGGAGCGCGCGCTCGGCAGCCTCCAGCTCCTCCTCGACCCGACGATCGGAATCCCATGACGACCCTGAAGGATCACCGCGAACCCGTCGCCGCCGGCCACGGCGACGGCGGCTACGTGGAGCTGCGCAGCGACACCTTCACCCTTCCGACGCCGCCGATGCTGGCAGCCGCCGTCGCGGCGCCGCTCGGCGACGACGTGTACGGGGAGGACCCCACCGTCGCCCGGCTGGAGGAGCTGGCGGCGGGCCTGCTGGGCAAGGCCGCCGCCTGCCTCATGCCGAGCGGCACGATGGCCAACCTGACGGCCCTGCTCGCGCAGTGCCCGCGGGGCGCGAAGGCGATCGTCGGCCGCGAGTCCGACATTTACGTGTACGAGGCGGGGGGCGCGTCGATGTGCGGCGGCATCGTGTACGAGCCGCTGCCCAACCTGCCGGACGGGACGATCGATCTGGCGGACCTGGAGGAGGCGCTGGCGGTCGACCGTACCGATCCGCAGTTCGCCCTGCCCGCGCTGGTCAGCCTGGAGACCCCGCAGAACCGGTGCGGCGGCCTGCCGCTGCCGCTCGGCCACCTGGCCGAGGTCGCCGAGCTGACCAGGAGGCACGGCGCCGCGCTGCACCTGGACGGCGCCCGGTTGTTCAACGCCGCCACGGCGCTCGGCGTCACTCCCGCCGAGATCGCCCGCCACGCGGACACGGTGCAGATCTGCCTGTCCAAGGGACTGTGCGCGCCCATCGGATCGGTGCTCGCCGGCGACCGCGCGACGATCGCGGCGGCGCGCCGGATGCGCAAGCTGCTCGGGGGCGGCATGCGGCAGGCGGGCGTCATCGCCGCCTGCGGCATCGTGGCGCTCACCGAGATGACCGGCCGGCTCGCCGAGGACCACGAGAACGCGGCCCGCCTGGCCCGCGGCCTGGCCGGCCTGCCCGGGGTGCTGCTCGATCCCGGGCCGCCGCGTACCAACATGGTGTTCTTCCGGGTCGGCGACGAGCGCTACACGACCCGGTCGTTCATCGAGGCAGCCCGCCATCTGGGCGTGCGGGTGGAGGAGCTCGGCCACGGCCGCATCCGCGCCGTCACGCACGCGGGGGTGCCGGCCGAGGCGGTGGACCGCGCCGTCGGGGCCTTCGCCGAACTGCTCCGCCCCGACGCCCCCTTGCGGGAGGCGGGGCGGGCGCTTCCGGCTGTCCCGACGGCGGTCCGGGGGGACATGTCGGCGAAGTCGGGGGACACGACGGCGGTCCCGGGGGACACGTCGGCGAAGCCGGGGGAGAGGCCGTGAAGGGGCCCTCGCTCGGGCGGCGCTTCCACTTCCTGTGGGCGTCGGCCGGCCTGTCGAACCTCGCCGACGGCGTCCTGCTGGTGGGCGTCCCGCTGCTCGCCGTCTCCCTCACCCGCTCCCCGCTCCTGGTCTCGCTGGTGAGCGCCGCGGCGACGCTGCCGTGGCTGCTGCTGGCGCTGCCCGCGGGCGCGCTCGCCGACCGCCACGACCGGCGCGCGATCATGGTCTGGGCCGCGTGGGCGCGTACGGTGACGCTGGCGGGGGCCGCGATCGCCGCCTGGCTGGGTGTGCTGAGCCTGCCCCTGCTGATCGCGGCCGTGCTGCTGGCCGGAGCGGGAGAGGTGTTCGCCGACACCTCGGCGCAGTCGGTGCTGCCGATGACCGTCGGCCGCGACCGGCTCGCGGCGGCCAACGGGAGGCTGACGGCCGCGCAGACCCTCGGCAACCACTTCCTCGGCGCCCCGCTGGCCGGCGTGCTGGCCGGGCTCGCCGCGTCGCTGGTCTTCGGCACGGTCGCGGTGCTGTACGCGGTGTCGGCGCTGCTGCTGCTCGGCATGCGCGGACGCTTCAAGGTCGAGCAGGCCACCCGCGGCGGCCTGGGCGGCGACATCCGCGACGGGCTGCGCCACCTGGGCCGGGACACCGCGCTGCGCGGCCTGGCCGCGTTCACGGGCGTCAGCAACCTGGCGAACGGGGCCTATTTCGCGGTGTTCGTGCTCTGGGTGGTGGGCGCGCAGTCCCGGGTCGGCCTCACACCTGGGACCTACGGCCTGCTGGCCACCACACTCGCCGTCGGAGCCGTGCTCGGCTCGGTGCTCGCCGCCCCGCTGGCCGCCCTCGCGGGCGAGACCCGCGTGCTGGGCACGGTCACCCTGGCCAACGCCGCCCTGTTGCTCGTGCCGATGCTGGCCCCCGTACCGTGGGCGGTCTTCGTGGCCGCGGCCGGGCTCGGCGCGGCGAACTCGATCACCAACGTCATCGCCGTCTCGCTGCGGCAGCGGCTCATCCCCGAGGACCTGCTGGGCCGCGTGAACGCCGCCTGCCGCCTGATCGGCACCGGCGCGATGCCGGTGGGCGCGGCCCTGGCCGGCACGCTCGGGGCGACGGCGGGGATCGAGGCGGTGTTCTGGGCCGCGGCCGTCCTCTGCGCCGTCGCCGCGATCATCGTCTTCCACCAGGTCAGGACGGCGGCTCAGCCGCCCGAGCCGCATCCGGCGAACGCCGCTCCAGGACCTCGTCCCTGAGCAGCGACCCGGCCCAGGCGTCGACCCGCTGCCCGCGGTGCACGAGTGGAGGGCATGCGGTGAGTAGGGTGCTGCCCATGGTCGATGGGGTGCGACTTGAGCCGGACATGCAGCGGATCGAGGTGCCGCCGGTCGATCCGGCGGGCGCGGTCGGCGAGATGACCGGGGTGCCGGCGCCGTGACGCTGCCCCGCGTGCCCCGGCTCGACGTCCATCGGCACCTGAGCGAGCTGCCCGTACCCCTCGCCTACGATGGCCCCTGCCCGGGCGGTCAGGTCGGGGCGGCGTACGTGCGCTGGCCGGACGGTCACCGCTCGGTGCTCACCCGAGGTCCCGACGTCCGCGAGCTGCTGTCGGCGGCGCGCGCGGCGGGGGTCCCCGCCCCGGCGTACGAGCTGGTCCATCCGCCGGTGGTGGTCCAGGAGCTGCTCCCGGGGGCCGTCGCGCACGCGCCGACGGCGGCGACCGTGCGTTCGATGGCCGAGGTCAACCGCCGGTGCCGCGGCCTGCTCGCGGGGCGGACCGACCTGCCGGGACTCGCGTTGCACCTGCGCGCGGACGGGCCCGGCTTCTGCCTGCACGGCCCGCTGCGCGACTACGACGGGCGGACACGGCGGCTGCTCGGCGAGGTGGAGGAGATCGGCCGGGCCGTCCCGGACACCCTGGAGGGCGACGACCTGGTCCACACCGACTTCCACCCGGAGAACGTGCTGGTCGACGAGTCGGGCGCGGTCACCGGCGTGATCGACTGGGACGGCGCCACCCGGGGGCACGGCGACTTCGACCTGTTCACGCTCCGGTTCGACCTCGCCCGCAGGGCCCCGCACCTCGTCACGGAGGTCCCGGAGGCGGAGTCGGACGCGGTGGCGCTGGTCTGCTGGGCGCACATGAGCCTGCGCATGGTGGACTGGGCCATCCGTCACTTCGCCGCCTCCGAGGTCACCGGCTGGCTGGAGACCGCCCGCCGGCTCAGGCCCCGCTGACGGCCACGGAAATACGCTTGGGATCTTGTCAGGGCCGCCTCTATGGTGAGGCGGTGAAGACTCAGGTGATCGTGCTCAACGGCGGATCCAGCTCGGGCAAGTCCGGGATCGCCCGCTGCCTGCAGGCGATCCTGCCGGATCCCTGGCTCGCCGTCGGGATCGACACGATGATCCAGGCGATGCCCACGTCCCTGCAGATCTCGGAGGCGGGGATCACGATCTCTCCCGACGGCGAGGTGAGCGTCGGGCCGGACTTCCGGACGCTGGACGCGGCCTGGGTGGAGGGGGTCGCCGCGATGGCCCGCGCGGGCGCCCGGGTCATCGTCGATGAGGTCTTTCTCGGCGGAGCGGGGTCCCAGCAGCGGTGGCAGAAGGCGCTGGCCGGGCTGGACGTGCTGTGGGTGGGCGTCAGGTGCGAGAGCGCCGTCGCCGCGGGCCGTGAGATCGCCCGCGGGGACCGGGTCCCGGGCATGGCCGTGCTGCAGGCCGAGGTGGCCCATCAGGGCGTGGTCTACGACCTGGAGGTGGACACCACGCGCACCGAGTCCCTGGAGTGCGCGCGGATCATCGCGGCCCACGCCGGGTGAATGGACCGGTCGCCCGGTCAGACGGTCGTGCCGCCCGAGACGTCCAGGCGGTGCCCGGTGATGTAACGGGCGTCGTCCGAGGCCAGGAAGGCCACCGTGCCGGCGATGTCCTCCGGGACGCCCAGCCGGCCCAGCGGTGACAGCGACGACAGCCAGTCCCTGGCCTCGCCGACCAGCCGCCCCTGGTGCATGTCGGTGTCGATGACGCCGGGCGCCACGATGTTGACGGTGATGCCGCGCGCCCCCACCTGCTTGGCGAGCGCCGTGGTGAGCACGTCGAGCGCCGCCTTGGACATCGCGTACTCGATGGCCCCGGGGAAGGAGATGCCCCGGGTCAGCATGGTGCCGATCGTGATGATCCGGCCACCGTCCCGCAGCCGGGGCAGGGCGAGCTGGGTGACGAAGAACGGCGCCGTCGTGTTGACCGCGAACAGCCGCTCGAAGCCCTCCCTGGTCACGCCGTCGATCCCGGCCTGATCGCCCAGGATCCCCGCGTTGCCGACCAGGATGTCCAGGCCGTCGGCCCGCTCGTCGAACGCCGCCCACAGCGTCTCGGCGTCGCCCGGCACGCCCAGCTCGGCCCGGAGGGCGAAGGCCTGTCCGCCGGCCGCCTCGATGGCCGCGACCGTCTCCTTCGCCGCCGTCTCGTTGCCGCCGTAGTGGACGCCGACCCGGGCGCCCTCGCGGGCGAGCCGGGTGGCGATGGCCCGGCCGATCCCTCGGCTCGCACCGGTCACCAGTGCCGTCTTGCCGCTCAACGTGGTCATGCCGATCACCCATTCCTATTTCGCGTACTTCGTACTCGAAATGGACTCTAATCATTCAGGTACGATGTACGCAAACGAAGGGGGAGGCGCTTGCCGGACGACGAGCTGACCAGCATCTGGCTGCGCCCGGAACGCCTGGAGCGATCAGGACCGGGGCGGCGGCCCGGCTACAGCCGGGAGCAGGTCACCCGCGCGGCGGTGCGGATCGCCGACGCCGAGGGGGCCGAGGCCGCGACGATGCGCCGGATCGCGCACGACCTGGGCACCGGGGCCATGTCGCTCTACCGGTACGTGCCGAGGCGCGACGACCTGTTCGATCTCATGATCGATCTGGTGATGAGCGAGGTCGAGCTGCCCGGCCGGCCTTCGGGCGACTGGCGCGCCGACCTCTCGCTGGTCGCCTGCCGGTCGCGCGCCGCCGGTCTGCGTCATCCCTGGCTGACCGGGCTGCTCACCGGCCGCCCGACCCTGGGGCCGCAGCTCCTGCGCGTGCACGAGTTCGCGCTGGGCGCGTTCGACGGGCTCGGCCTCGGCATCGACGAGATCGCCGGCTTCGTCGGCATGCTGGACGATTATGTCCACAGCGCGGTCCGCCGCGAGATCGGCTGGCTGGAGCACGCCCGTTCCACCGGTCTGAGCCCGGAGGAGTGGAAGCGCGACTACATCGGGCCGTACGTGCGGCAGGTCGTCGAGTCGGGCGCCTATCCGCACTTCAACCGCACCCTGCTGGAGTCCGGGACCGCGCACCTGCCGCCGGAGGAGCGCTTCCGCCATGGCCTGGACCGCGTGCTGGACGGGATCGGGTTGCAGGTCGCCGCAGCCGTCATCCGCTGATCCGGCAGCTCGCGAGGGCCGATGGGTCACGAGTGCCGGCGGGTCACGAGGCCGTTCCGCCGGGCCTTTCGCGCTGGAAGGTCGCATACAGCCACCACAGCGACGGCAGCAGCAGGACCGCGCCCACGGCCAGCGAGCCCAGGGTCGCCGCCAGAACCGTGTCGGTGGCCGCCGCGTCGGCGAGCGGGACGCCGGGCAGCAGGGACGGATACTGCCCGACCCCCCACCCCCACAGCAGGCCCGTCACGGCGAGCGCGGCGGTGAGCCGTACGGCGAGGTAGGCGCGCCGCCACAGCAGCACGAGCGAGGCCAGCCCCGCCACGATGGACAGCGCCAGCAGCGGCAGCGCCCGGCCCGAGGTGAGCTCGGCGAACAGGCCGGGCGCGTCGGCGCGCAGGACGAGCAGGCCCGCCGCCGACAGCACCCCGACCACGGCGCCGCACCACAGGGCGCGCCGCCTGAAGGCCTCCGCCAGGTCCGGCTTGCCGGTGCGCTCCGCGTCCCGGGTCAGGTAGACGGCGGCCAGGTAGGCGGCGACGCCGACGGCCAGCACCCCCGCCGTCACGGACGTCGGGTTGACCCAGCTCCGCACCAGGTCGCCCGTGGCGATGCCGGGCGGCACCCGGCCGGAGGCCAGCGCGCCGGCCACCGTGCCCAGGAAGAACGGGGTCACGACGGAGGAGAAGGCGAACGTGCCGCCGAACAGCCGCCGCTGCCACAGCTTGCCCGAGACCTTGCGGAAGGCGAACGCGGCGCCCCTCCCGATGATCCCGAGCGCCGCCAGCGTGAGCGGGATGTAGAGGGTGGAGGCGATCGCCGCGAACACCGAGGGCACACCGGTCCACGTCACCACGATCACGAAGATCAGCCAGACGTGGTTGGCCTCCCAGACCGGGCCGATCGAGTGCTCCACCAGCTCCCGCTGCCGCCACCCCGACGTGGCGCCGCCGGCGAGCAGGTCCCAGATCCCGCCGCCGAAGTCCGCGCCGCCGAACAGCACGTACGCGGTCAGCCCGGCCCACAGCACCACGAGCATGATCTCCGGCAACGGCATGCTCACACCACCTTGTAGCCGGTGACGTCGCGTTCCTGCGGCGCGACCGGCACCGGCACGTCGCGGGCCAGGCGGCGCAGCACGTAGACGGTGGCCACCGTGAGCGCCGCGTACACCGCTGCCACCAGCACGAACCCGTACACGAGGCCGGGCGCCGGATTGACCGCCTGCGCGGTGCGCTGCACGCCGTACACGATCCACGGCTGCCGCCCGACCTCCGTGACCACCCAGCCCGACTCCAGCGCGAGCACCGAGGCCACGCCCGAGACGGCCGCCGCGCGCAGGAACCACGGCGAGCCCGGCAGGTCCCGCCTGCGTTTCCAGGCCAGGGCCAGCCAGGCGGCCAGCACCAGCAGGGCGAACCCCAGGCCCACCATGATCTGGAACGCCCAGTGCACGACGTTGACCGGCGGCCGGTCGGCGGGCGGTGTCGCGTTCAGCCCGGTGATCTCGGCGTCCGGGTTCCAGTGGGCCAGGAGTGACAGGCCGTTGGGGATCTCCAGCGCGTACCGCATCTCGCCGTCGATCGCGACGCCGCCGACGTGCAGCGGGACCCCGCGTGCGGTCTCGAACACCCCTTCCATGGCGGCGAGCTTGACCGGCTGGTTCTCGGCGACGAAGTGGGCGGCCCAGTCGCCCACGCCGATCTGGACCGGGGTGATGATCGCCGCCACGGTCAGCGGGAGCAGCAGGCCGAGCCGGTGGTAGCGGTCACGCCGGCCGCGCAGCATGGCGACGGCGTACACGCTCGCCATGCTGAACCCGGCGACCATGAACGCGGCCAGGATCATGTGCACGGTCTGGGACGGCGTGGCCGGGTTGAACATGGCGGCCCACGGATCGACCGAGACGATCCGGCCATGCTCGGTGTCGAAGCCCGCGGGCTGCTGCATCCAGGCGTTCGCGGCGACCACGAAGAACGCGCTGGCCACCCCCGCCAGCACGATCGGGATCCCGGTCAGCAGGTGCGCGACGGGCGGTAGCCGGTCCCAGGCGTACAGGTAGACGCCCAGGAAGATGGCCTCGATGAAGAACGCGATGCCCTCCAGCGAGAACGGCAGGCCGATGACCTCGCCGTAGACGCCCATCATCCCCGGCCACAGCAGCCCCATCTCGAACGACAGGATCGTCCCGGACACCGCGCCGACCGCGAACAGCACGCCCAGCGCCCTGGCCCAGCGGCGGGCCAGGAGCCGGTAGTGGAGGTCGCCCGTGCGGTGCCCGCGCCACTCGGCGAGCAGCGTGATGGCCGGCATGCCCACCCCCAGGCAGGCGAGCACGATGTGCCAGCCGAGCGACAGCGCCATCTGCATCCGCGCCGCGCCCAGGTCGGCGCCGCTGACGCCGTCCACGAGGTGACCGATCATCGCGACCCTTCCGGCTTCTACGGCGTGAGCACCTTGTTCTCGAACAGCTCGAACGCCCGGCGCGCGGCGGCTCCCGTGCTCGTACCCGCATTGACCTGGGAAAACACCATGCGTGCGCTAGGGGCTGAGCGCGGGTGGTTCAGATGTTCTCCTCCGGGGTGACGGTGGTGGTGGTCGTCGTGACCTTGCCGGGGTCCGTGCAGGCGTCCTTGAGAACGCCGATCGCCGCGACGGCGTGCGCGGGGTCCAGCCGGCTGGCGTATCCGTCCAGGCTGAGCGGGTCGTCCGGCGAGAAGCCCCCGTGGACCGCTGCCGCCGCCACCTTGTCGTACAGCGGTGGGACGTTCCCGTTGAAGTAGGCTTCGGCCAGCTCATGCCAGGTGATGCCCGCGTTGTCGATCAGCGCCTGGATTCCCTCGTGCTGCGTTTCGTAGTGGATGTCGTCTCTGACGATCTGCTTGGACTCCACGAGCTGGTCCAGGAGCACATGCGTGAAGTACTCCGTGGTGCCCTCGTTGAACCAGAAGCCGAGGATGTTACGCATCGCCGGATGGGAAAGCTTGTGGACCGACTCGTGGTACTCCACCCCGATGCCGAGCTGGTCGTCGCGGATGAAGATGTCGTTTCCCAGGCGCAGCCCCGGGTTGCCGGCCTGGTCGGCGAAGAGAACCGGATCCTCTTCCTTCGCGATGTCGATGTCCGCCTGCCCGGCCGGCGCCCTCTTCAGGACGCCGGCGGCGCCCATCTGATCCCCGGTGACGTAGTGGATCTGGTCGTCGGTGATCCACGGCGTGGTGGGCACGTACGGCGTGAATTGGGGGCTCGCGGTGAAGACGGCGCTGATCTGCTCCGCCTTCACCCGCTGGTCGAGTTTCCGCTCCTTGGCCTCCTCGACGTGGGATTCCTCGATTCCCCAAGCCTCGTCGGGAGAGACGAGGACCACGGCACCGCCGACATCGATGACCGCGCTGAACGGTGCGCCCTGGTCCGTCCAGGTCTTCCCGGTGATGACCCCGATGATCGGGTACTCGCCCGCGGCGACCTTGAAGTGATACTCCGACGCGACCAGGTTGAGGTCCACCGCCAGCTTGAGCACCCCTAGGGAGTCCGTGCCGACGGTGAGCGTCTTCATCTCCTCCAGTTCGCGCCGCTTTCGCGCCCAGAACGTGGCCGCGAGCTCCCGATCGTGCTGCCGGGCGAGTCCGTCGATGGCCTTCACCGTGTCGTCGTAGGCGCCCGCGACGAAGTCGGTGCGGGCGGCGTAGGCCTGACGGTTCGCGATGTCGTTCCTGCCGAGAACCATGGGCCGCCCGTTGGCGTCGTTGATCCATTTCGTGTCGTCGAACGCCCAGGAATAGTAGGAATTCCAGTCGACCGTCCCCTGCTCGGCGCCGACCACGCCGTCATTTTCGACCTTGTACAGTTTGATGTTGTCGGGGTTGCGCCGGACTGCGGTGGCATAGGTCAGGGCGACCTTCGGTTTCTTCGGCTCCGGCGGCGTCTCGGTCTTATGTCTCTCGAGGAGGGCGCGCTTGTTGAGGCTTTCCTCCGTGCCGCCGAAGCCCTTCTCGGGGAGCGGGTTCTGGAGGGTCAGCGGCACTTCCTTCGTGGCGCGCGCGTTGGGGTCGGCCAGCGACGCGGCTATTGCCGCTGACAGCTCTGCGTCCTCCGCGCTCTGATCGTCCGGGGCCTGGGAGGTGGTCGCGGACGTCGTGCTGTGCCTTTTCGACTTGGACTTGCCCAAACTCATCTCGGCTCCCTTGCGTTCGGGCCCCGGCTGCGATGAGGGTAACGGACTTATTTGTGAATTCCAGTCGCACTTTATTCGCGGGACCGGCTCGACGTGAGCTGGCGCAGCGTATCAAATCCTGATGCGACGGGGGTTCGGTGATCAGGGCGGACCCTGGCGGTGCGCGGTCTTTCGCTTTAACGTTGGACGAAGTGCTCGACACCTGATGCAAGCGAGGGTGACGATGACCGCTACCGTCGACCAGGCCAAGCGAGAAGAGCAGGCGATGCGGGAGGTCGCGGCTCGTCTCACGAAAACGTTCGCGCCGGATCACTCGCCGGAACGGGTCACTCAGATCATCGAAACCGTGCTGCACCGCTTCGACGGGAGGCCGATCCGCGACTTCGTCCCCGTGCTCGTGGAGCGATACGCCCGGCAGGAGCTCGCGGTCCGGGAACGCGTCGCGGCGTAGGGACGCCCGCTCGGGCCGGGAAGGGGCCACCGCAGCCCGGTGATCGTCGCTACTCTGCGATCATGTCCTTATATCGATCATCCGGCGTGATAGCGCTCGCGGCGGCCGCCGCACTCGGCGCGAGCACCACCACCTCGGTCGCGCAGGCGCACGAAGTGCCTGCGGCAGCCGCGGCGGATCGAGTCTTACGGGTCTACACCAACAACATCGAGAACCTGGTGCACAACAACACCGACGGTTCGTGCACCCGGATCTCGGGCTCCGACCACCTCGCCTCGATGCTGGTCGACGACAACGGCGCGACGGGCACCTCCGGCGTACGGGCTCCCGACCTCCTCATCGTGCAGCAGGTGCGTGGCACCGGACAGGCCACGGCCTACGCCGACCAGCTCTCGGCCAAGTTCGGATATCCGGCCGGCACGTACAAGGCGATCGTGGCCTGGGACGACCCCGAGGAGTGGGGCGGCTCGCACAACTGCGACCAGCAGGCGCTCGGCGACCTGAAGAAGCGGCAGACCAACGGGATCGTCTACAACACCAGAACGCTGAGCCTCGCCGCGGGCGACATCTCGAAATACTGGAGCGCGGGCTGGCTGAAGCCCGGGACACCGTACACCGGCGGGGCCGGGTGCACGCTGTACAAGCCGCCGAGCAACGACGCCGGCGCCGCCTACACCCACAAATGGAAGCGTACGAGCGCCATAGCGGCGAGGTTCACGATCAGGGCATCGGGGACCACGGTCTTCGCCGCGACCATGCACCTCCCGGAACAGAACGGAGCGAACGCCTGCGCGGGCGCCGGTGACACGGGCATCGCCAAGTCCGGCATCAGTCTCGGCGCGGACGCCACGAGCCTGATGAACGCGTCGACGATCCGCGTGCTCGGCATCGACGCGAATCGCGCGAACATCGCCTCCACGACGCTCGGAGGCTTCGGCATGACCGGCTATGGCGCGAAGGCGACCATGGGCTCCAGGAAGATCGACTACCTGTTCGTCAAGGGCGCCGTTCAGCCGTCGAGCATCGGTCACACGGTGAGCAGCACGAGGTCGAACCATCTGGCGCTGTACGGATTCATCGCGTTCTGAAAGACCTCGTCCACTCCCCGCCCGCCCGTGCGGACGGCTGCCCCACGGGCACGGGCTCCCTACTCGAAGGGGGACGGGTCTCCCGTGCCGCGACGAAGGATCTCGGGCTCGTCCTGCGACAGGTCGACGACGGTGGTCGGGGTGGCGCCGCATTCGCCGGAGTCGATGACGGCGTCCACCACGTGGTCGAGCCGTTCCTTGATCTCCCAGCCCTGCGTCGAGGGCTCGGTCTCGTCGGGCAGCAGCAGGGTGGTCGACAGCAGCGGCTCGCCGAGCTCGGCCAGCAGCGCCTGGGTAACGACGTGATCGGGGATCCGGACGCCGACCGTCTTCTTCCGGGGATGCAGCAACCGCCGCGGCACCTCCTTGGTCGCGGGCAGGATGAACGTGTAGCCACCCGGAGTCGCCGCCTTGACCAGCCGGAACACCGCATTGCTCACATGAACGAACTGGCCGAACTGCGCGAAGTCCCTGCAGACCAGCGTGAAGTGATGGTCGCTGCCGAGGCTGCGGATCTCCCTGATCCGGTCGATGGCCTCCTTGTTGCCCAGCCGGCAGCCCAGCGCGTAGCCCGAGTCCGTCGGGTACGCGATCAGCCCGTCCGACCGGAGGGAATCGACGACCTGGCCGATCAGGCGAGGCTGGGGATTGTCCGGATGCACATCGAAGTATTTGGCCACACCTCGGATCTTAGAAGCGAATACGCCCTCGCATGACACCCGTCCGGCGCGCTGCACGGCACAGCGGTGGACGGCCGTGACGGCGACGGGAGATCATCGGTTGCCGCCACGTCGAGAGAGGGCTGTCATGGGACATGTGCTGGTGACCGGGGCCACCGGAGGGATCGGGGTGGCGCTGGCCGGCGCACTCGTCGCGGCCGGGCATCGGGTGACCGCCGTGGGGCGCGACGTCGCGCGGCTGGACGTACCGGGGATCGAGGCGGACCTGGCCGAACCCGGGACGCTGGCCGCCGCCCTGGGCACGCTGGAGGACGTACAGGCGCTGGTGCATTGCGCGGGGATCTCTCCCGTCGCGGCCGTCGCCGACGCCGGCCCCGAGACCTGGCGGCGGACCATGGCGGTGAACGTGGCCTCCGCCGCCGAGCTGGTACGACTGACGCTGCCGGCGTTGCGGCGCTCCAGAGGCCACGTCATCTTCGTCAACGCCGCGCCCGGGATGACCGGCGTGCCCCGCTGGTCGGCGTTCGTCGCCAGCAAGGCGGCGCTGCGGGAGCTGGCCGAGTCCCTGCGCGAGGAGGAGGCCGGCCATGGGATACGGGTCACCACGATCTATCCGGCGGCGACGGCGACCGACCTGCTGGGCGAGGTCAGGAGCGCCTTCGGGCGCCCGTACGATCCCGATTCGTGCATCCGGCCGGAATCGCTGGCGGAGATGATCGTCTGGGTGCTGAACGCGCCCGCTGACGCCTACGCCTGCGAGCTGTCCGTACTGCCCACGCCCCGCTGAGCACCCGCCGGCCTCCGAACGGCCAGCGAGAGGACGAGGAGAGCCAGCCCGGCCGCGGGGGCCGGCGCGAGCGCGGCCGAGGCGCCCCACGCGTCGGCGGCGCGCCCGGCTGACGTAAGGGGCTCGTAAGATCCGCACGGGGGCGTTACGGCGAATCGGTGGTCACTTCCTCGCTTCGACGAAGGGACCACCCGATGAGGCATCCACGCCGATCCTTTGCCACGGCCGCCGTACTGGCCGCCGCGGCGGGCCTGCTGGCCTTCGGCTCACCCGCTGTGGCGGCGGTTCCGCCGCCGCCCGCGTACGCCGCCGACCTGCCCAACCTGAGCACCCCGCAGGTCGCCTACGACAGAACCGCCACCCAGTCGTCGAGAGGGGTGACCGCGCGTGGCGCCGACGGCTCGCTGTTGTACAGCACCCGCTCGGGCAACGCGTTCGGCCCCCTGCAGTCCCTGGGCGGGGTCATCGTCGGCGACCCGTCCACCGTGGTCACCTCCCGCGGCACCGAGATCTACGTACGCGGCACCGACGACCAGGTCTACACCAACACGGTCGCCCCGTCCGGCGCGGTCACCGGCTACTCCCAGGTGCCCGGCCTGACGGTCACCGGCGAGGTCGAGTCGATCGTCCCGATCGACGAGCCGGCGGGCAGCGTACGGCTCTTCGCCCGCGGCACCGACGGCGCGGTGTGGACCAACGTCCGCCGCAACGGCGCGTGGGCCGGCTGGAGCAGCCTCGGCGGATTCGCCACCAGCGACGTCACCGCCAGCCGCCTGATCAGCAGCATCGGCGGCAACGTCCGGATCTTCATCCGGGGCGCCGACCACCGCGTCTACGAAGGCAGGGTGGGCCCGGCCACCGTCACCGCCTTCCGGCCGATCGGCGAGATGCGCGTGACCAGCAACGTCGCGGTACGCGAGGACGTCGCGATCAACGGCCTGGAGATCTTCGCCCGGGGCGAGGACAACCGGGTGTGGACGATGAACCTGTTCGTCACCGGCTCCACCTGGCAGCCGCTCAACGGTCTCACCGCGGCCAGCGACATCGCCGTCAGCACCGACTTCCTCTACGTCAGAGGACCCGACAACGCCGTCTACGCCAGCCGGCGCAGCGGCGCCGACGGCAGCTTCGGCGCCTACGAACGTGTCGACGGCGAGGCGAGCGGCAACCCGGCGGCCTTCGCCCTCGCGCCCAACGGCGGCCCGCTCACCCAGTTCCTGCTGGTCCGCCAGCCCAGCGGAGCCCTGGCGCTCAACCTCCGGCCGTTCAACGGCGGCGTGCCGGCCAGCCCGTTCGGCGGCTACACCCCCATCGCCGGCCCCGCCGTCGACTGAGGTGTCCCGACGGGGGCGCGGCTACCACGTCTGGTCGCCGGCACGGACGAGCATCTCGTTGACGGCGACCCGCCGCTCCCGCGTGACGATGTAGCTGATCGCGTCGGCGACGTCCTCAGGACGCAACGCTTCGATCCCGTCGATCTGCCGGCGGGCCGCGTCCCGGGTGGTGTCGCTGACGTGATTCACCAGCTCGGTGTCCACGGCGCCTGGCTCCACCACGCTGACCCGGACGCGTTCGCTGAGCAGCTCCTGACGGAGCGATTCCGCGAACGCGTTCAGGCCGGACTTGGTGAGGGCGTACACGCTGCTTCCCGGCCGGGCGGCCCGCCCGGCCGTCGAGCTGACGTTCACCAGATCCGCGACCTGACGCGGGGAGGTGGACGCCGCGTAGATCAGGTGCGGGACGGCGGCGTGCGTGACGTGCAACAGCGCCGCCACGTTGAGCGCGATCATCCGATCCCACTCCTCGACGGTGGTGTGCAGCGCCGGGTTGAGCAGCATGATCCCGGCGTTGTTGACCAGGACGTCCAGGCGCCCGAACCGGTCCAGTGTCTCCTGCACCACGTCGTCGGCGCGTCCTGGCTCGGTGATGTCGGCCGCCACCGCGACCGCCTCTCCGCCCAGCTTCGCGATGTCGCTCGCGACCTGGTCCAGGCGGTCGCGGCGGCGGGCGACGAGGGCGACCGCCGCGCCCTCGCGGGCCAGGCGGCGCGCGGTCGCGGCGCCGATCCCGCTGCTGGCGCCGGTGACGAGCGCGACTGCTCCGTCCAGCGGCCGATCATGCATGACTGCCTCGATTCCCTCTGCGCCCGGGCGAATTGCCGGCACGACGAGATTCGCGCAGCCGGCCGCCGCGTCGCACCAGGGAGTCTCACTGGTGCGACCCGGGCTAGGGAGACCGGGCAGGATCAGCCGGGACCGGGGAAGGCCGCGGGCGCGGGCGGCAGGGCGTCGCCGAGCTCCCTTCTGGAGCTGATCCCGAGCTTGGCAAAGATCTTGCGCAGGTGCCACTCGACCGTACGCGGGCTCAGGAAGAGCCGGGCCCCGATCTCCGGGTTGGACAGGCCGTCCCGCACGAGCAGGGCGATCTGCGTCTCCTGCGCCGTCAGCTCCTCACTCGCCGAGGCCCCGTTCTTGCGCTTGCGGACGGTCTCGCCCGTGGCGAGCAGCTCGCGGCGGGCACGCTCGGCGAACGCCTCCATCCCGATCGACACGAACATCTCGTACGCGGTACGCAGGTGAGCCCGCGCCTCGGCCCGCTGCCGGTCCCGGCGCAGCCACTCGCCGAACAGCAAATGAGCGCGTGCCAATTCGGGGCGCAGGATCGTCCGGCCCAGCCGCTCGATCGCCTCGCGGTAGAGGTCGTCCGCGGCGTCGTCGGCGCTCAGCAGCGCGCGGCAGCGAGCCAGGATGCCCTGCGCCCAGTCCGTGTCGCACGGTTCCGCCGCGTCCGCCAGACCTTCGAGCGCCCCGCGGGCGGCCGTGTCGTCTCCGGTGCGCGCCGCCGCCTCGACGACCTCGGGCAGCGCCCATTGGGAGACGATCAGGTTGGCGCTCCGGGTGGTGGCCAGGGCCGCCGGCAGCGCGAGCCCGTACCGGGCGAGGCCGTTGTAGAGGACCGCGGCCGCCCAGTGGGCGGACGCGACGCCGTTCAGCTGACCACTGGCGCCGGCCTCCTCGATCGTCGCGGCGATCAGCGCCGCGGCCTCGTCCTCCTTGCCCTGCATCGCCGTCAGCAGGAGCCGGGTGTGCTGCGTCATGGGCACGCCCGTCGCATCGGCGACGGCGTCGGACTGGGCGACGAGCGCGGACGCGGCGGCGAATTCGCCGCTCAACGAGACCGGTATCCCGAGCGCGTGGAGATAGATGGGCAGCTCGGACAGGGCGCCGGCCGCGCGCACCGCCTCGACCGCCCTGGCGGGCGTCCCGGGCATGAACCGGTCCTCCCAGACGAGCGCGCTCACGCCGCAGGCCGCCCAGCCCCATTTCAGGAAGTCCTGCACGGGATAGTCCGTGAGCGCGGTCTTCGCCTTGCGCAGCGCGGGAAGCGCGGCGCTCCGGCCGTCGGTGATGAGCAGCGCGTAGCCTTCGAGCACGAGGTCGAGGGCACGTGGACCGCCTTCGGGGGCGGGGAGGTCCCGCATCGCCCGGGAGATGGCCAGCAGGCTGTCCCGGTTCGCGGCGCCGAAGGACGCCGAACCCCAGGCGACGAGGTACGTCTCCCGCGCCAGGTCCATGTCGAAGGGCTCCAGCCGTTGCGCGGCCGCCAGCAGCATCAGCGGCGCCTCGTTGTTGAAGCCGGCCGCGAACGTGATGTGACCGCGGGTCAGATCGGCTCGCACGCGCTGGAACTCGCTCTGGGCCTCTTGGTCGGCGAGGTCGGCGCAGCGGCGGGCGGCCTCGATGTCGCCCGCCCGGAGGCTGGCGTCCGCCGCCGCCAGGGCACGTTCGGCGCGCCGTGAGGTGTCGACGGTCAGCGCCACGGATCGCTGCAGGAACGCCGCGGCGGCGGCGACCCCGCCGCGGGCCTGTGCCCGGCCGGCCGACCGTTCCAGCTCGGCGGCGACGCTCTCATCGGGCGCGGCCGTCGCGGACGCGAGGTGCCAGGCGCGGCGGTCCGGGTCGGCCTGGACGTCGGTGACCTCGGCCAACGCGAGATGGACTGCCCGGCGGTCCTCCTCCTTCGCCGACCCGTACACGGCCGACCGCACGAGCGGGTGGCGGAAGATCACCCGTACGTCGAGCTCCAGCAGCCCGTCCGTCCCGCTGGCCAGGGCCGTCGCCGGTGTGACGCCGAGCCGTTCGGCGGCGCGCCAGATCAGCGAAGGATCGCCGACCGGCTCGGCGGCGGCGATCAGCAGCAGTAACCGGGTGTGCTCGGCCAGGCCCTCGATCCGGGCCAGGAAGCTCTGCTCGATCCGGCCCGGCAGCGTGTCGGCGTCCAGGAGGCCGAATCCGCCCGCCGTCCGGGTCACGGCGAGCTCACGGCGCAGCTCCAGCAGGGCGAGCGGGTTGCCCCTGGTCTCGGCCACGAACCGATCGCGGATCTGCTGATCGATCCGGACGTGCGTCACCGAGGCCAGCAGCGCGTGCGCGTCCGCGGCGTTCAGCCCGGTGACCTCCAGCTCCGGCAGTCCGAGCAGGTCCTGAGACCGCTGGCGGGAGCCGAGGACGAGGGCGACCGACTCCGCCAGCAGCCGCCGGGCGACGAAGCCGAGGACCTGCGCCGAGGCCCGGTCCATCCACTGCGCGTCGTCGACCACGCAGAGCAGGGGAGTCCCCTCCGACGCGTCCGACAGCAGGCTCAGCACCGCCAGCCCGACCAGGAAGCGTTCGGGCGGCGTGCCCCCGCGCATCCCGAACACCGTCTTGAGCGCGTCGCGCTGCGGCTCGGGAAGGTTCTCCAGCCGGTCCAGCAGCGGCGCGCACAACTGGTGCAGGGTGGCGAAGGCCAGCTCCATCTCGGACTCGACGCCGACCGCGCGCAGCACCCGCATGCCGGTGGCCGAGCTGCCCGCGTAGTCCAGCAGCGCCGACTTTCCGACTCCCGGCGCGCCGTGCACCACGAGCACGCGGCTCTCGCCCACGCGGACGGCCGCGATCAGCTGATCGAGGAGATCACACTCCGGCCCCCGGCCGAGCAGCCCGGCGTTCTCACTGCCCCGCTTACGTTGAGCCACAATCCCCCGTTTCATCCCTATTGCACGACTCTGAATACACCAGAGACACACCCCAGGCCAAGCTCCCCCTTGATCCCCGGCGCCGGTGCCGAGGCAGTCCTGCTTATGATCACACTGGACCCATGAAGCGACATATCACCATTTCCGCGCTGACCGTGTCATGCCTCGGCATGTTGCCAGGCCCCTCGCCGGCCGCCGCGGACTCCGGGCGTACGACCATGATCGACGCTGCGACCAGGTGCGCGTCGCTCGCGGGGTTGCGCGTGGACGCCGCGGACATCGGCCTGCCCACCCGCGGCGGCGAGGTCGGCTCAGCGACGCTCAGCGGCGCCGACCCGGCCGCAGGCCGCCCCGAGTTCTGCCTGGCCCGGGGCCGGGTGCGCAGCTTCGACACCACGGCACCGGACATCAACTTCCAGGTCAACCTGCCCACCTCGTGGAACAGGAAGTCGGTGCAGTTCGGCGGCAGCGGCTTCAACGGAACCGTGGTGACCGGGCTCGACGTGGCCCCCGGGCTCGTCAACAGCGACCCGGCACAGGGGCAGCCGCCGATCAACCGGGGCTACGCCACGTTCGGCAGCGACGGAGGCACCGCCGTGGGCGCGAGCCCCACCGGGTCCTTCGCCTTGAACAAGGAGGCGCTCGCGAATTGGTCGGGGCAGAGCGTCAAACGCACCCGTGACGCCGTCATCGGCATCGTGCGGCATTACTACGGCGAACAACCTGGCAAGCAGTATTACGTGGGAGCCTCCAAGGGAGGACACGAGGGACTCGTCGCCGCCCAGCGATACGGTGCCGATTACCACGGGATCATCGCCTATTATCCGGCCATCGAGAATCAGGCGATGGTGCTCAGCTGGTACCACATGTGGCGACAGGCCTACAGCCGTCCCGGCGGCTATCTCGACCCCGCCGCGCAGCAACTGGTCGCCGACACCGTCTACGGCACCTGCGACGAGCTCGACGGCGCCGTCGACGGACTGATCTCCAACGTCCGGGGCTGCGACGACGCCTTCTCCGTCGAGTCGCTCCGCTGCCCCGGCGGAACCGGCGGCTCGGACTGTCTGACCGAGACCCAGATCCAAACTCTGCGGACAGCGGCCACCCGCCACACATTCGCTTTCCCCTTGGCGAACGGCGTCACCGGAATAGGCCCCTATCCCGTCTTGCGTGGCGCCGATCTCGCCCCTCTGATGCTCGACAGTGCGGGAAGTGGCGAAGCGACCGGCTACCACTCGCTCTTCGGCCCGGTGATCCGCTACTTCATCGAGCAGGACGCCGGCGGATCCCTGGAGAATTTCGATTATCGGCAGTACGAGAAGCGCGTCAAGGAACTGTCCGGGCTGATCAACGCGACCAACCCCGACATCGACCGGTTCGCGCGGCACGGCGGCAAGCTCATCATCGTCCAGGGCACCACCGACATGGCGGTCCCGCAAACGTTGACCGACGCCTACTACGACCGGATGGCCGAACGCTACGGCCCATCGATCCGCCGCTTCGTGCGCTATTACGTCCAGCCCGGCTACGGCCACGGCTCCGGCCGCTTCGACCCGGCCTGGGACTCGCTCACCGCCCTGGACGAGTGGGCGAGCCGCAACAACCCTCCGGCCGCCCCGGTGGTGACCGACGCCAACCCCGGCACCGAGAACCGCACCCGCCCCCTGTGCGAATACCCGCTGTGGCCGAAGTACAAGGGCCACGGTGACGTCAGCCAGGCCAAGAGCTTCGTGTGTGCCGGCCGAGGGCGGCGCTGAAAGGGACTTTCGCGGCAGCGGTCACAAGCCTGGAGCCTGTCCGGTCTTAGCTGGCGACCGGGCGGCAACGAGGCGGCCCGGCGGACAAGGGGGATCGCGATGAAGCAGATGAGCCGCACTTTGGCGGGCAAGGTCGCCCTCGTCACCGGAGCGTCGTCGGGCATCGGCGAGGCCACCGCGCTGGCCCTCTCGGCGGAGGGGGCCGGCGTCGCGGCCGGGGCCCGGCGCGCCGACCGGCTGGCGACCCTGGCGGGCAAGATGCCCGGCGAGGTGCTGACCCTCGACCTGGACGTGATCGACCAGGAGTCGGTACGGGCCGCGGTCGCGAAGACCGTCGAGCGCTTCGGCGCCCTGGACATCCTGGTGAACAACGCCGGGGTGATGCTCGCCGGCCCGATCGCGGGTGCGGACACCACGGAATGGACGCGCATGATCGACACGAACCTGCTCGGGTCGATGTACACGGTCCACGCGACGCTGCCGCACCTGCTGGAGCGCAAGGGCACCGTCGTACAGGTCTCCTCGACCTCGGGCCGGATCGCGTCGGCCGGCAACGGCGCCTACGCCGCGACCAAGTTCGGCATCACCGCCTTCACCGAGGCGCTGCGGCAGGAGGTCACCGCCCAGGGCGTGCGGGTCGTGGTCGTCGAGCCCGGCTTCGTCGCCACCGAGCTGGCCGACCACGTCACCGACCCCACGATGCGGGCGGCCGCCCGGAGCATGGCCGCCGCCATGCGCACCCTGCAGCCCGGGGACATCGCCGACGCCGTCGTGTACGCGGTCACCCAGCCGCCGCACGTCGCGGTCAACGAGATCCTCATCCGTCCCACCGACCAGACCCGGTAGCCGGGCGGCCCCGCGCCGGAGCGACGTCGGCGGCGAGCAGTTCTTCGAGTTCGGCCAGGTCCCCGGTCTGCGCGGCGGCGAGGAACGTGCGTACGAGGCGCTGGTGCGTGGCTGCGCTCACCTGGTGACGTCGCTCGGTGGCGAGGTGTTCGCGGGCGCGCCGTACGAGTTGCCGCGCGTGATCTTCGCTCAGGTGGAGGAGCTCGGAGATCCGGCGGTAGGGGTAGTCGAAGGCTACGCGCAGGAGATAGACCGCCCGTTCCGCGGGGGTCAGCCTCTCCAGCAGCAGCCGGATCGCGGTGCCGGCGGCCTCGCCGCGTTCGGCGGCCGTGTCGGGGCCGGCCGCGTGGTCCGTCGTCTCGGGAAGCCAGGGGCCGGCGGAGGTCTCGCGGCGCCAGCGGGCGGATTGGGCGACGTTGATGGCGAGGCGCGTGGTGGTCAGCGCGAGGAACGCGGGCGGGCTGATGACGACCGAGCGGTCGGCGCGGGCCCATCGCAGCCACGTCTCCTGCACCACGTCCTCGGCCTCGCCCACGTCTTGCAGGATGCGCAGACCGATCGCGAAGAGCCGGGGTGCGGCACTGACGAAAGCCGAGGTGGCTCCGTCCCATCCGCTGCTCGACCGGTCATCGGCCTGCGCGGCGTGGTCGCTGTGCGACTCCAACAGGTTCATGGTCACGATCGGCTCCGTTCGCCCCCAGCATCCGGCGATGCCACTGCGATCACGGTCGCTTCCCGGGCCGCTCCGTCGCGCCCTGGGGAGAGCCTGGTCGGCACCCTGGTCCACGCCACTGGGGTACTGGGGCCCGCGCACCCACCGGTGTTCCCGCTGTCACGGATCCGAGGGCCACCCGGTCTAAGGGGGAGACGCGCCACCGACCGTGGCCGCCCCTTCAATCACGCACACGATGGAAACGGAGAATTCCGCATGAACGACAACGTCCTGGAGCCGGCGGCACAGGAGCTCGCCGAGGCGACCTCCAAGCCACCCTTCCTGTACGAGCTGGGCACCGACGGCGCCCGCAAGGTGCTGGACGACCTCCAGGCCGCCCCGATCGCCAAGCCGGACGTGGCCGAGAAGTGGATCACCGTGCCCGCCGGGGCCGGTGACGTGCGGGTGCGGATCGTCAAGCCCGCCGGCGCTACGGGGCCGCTCCCGGCCGTCCTGTACGTCCATGGCGGCGGCTGGGTGCTGGGCAACGCCGGCACCCATGACCGGCTGATCCGTGAGCTGGCCGTCGGCGCTGGGGCGGCGGTGGTGTTCGTGGAGTACGACCGTTCGCCCGAGGCCCGCTACCCGGTGGCGATCGAGCAGGCCTACGCCACCGCGCAGTGGATCACCCGGCACGGCGCCGAAGAGGGGCTGGACGCCTCCCGGCTGGCGGTGGCGGGCGACTCGGTCGGCGGGAACATGACCGCCGCGCTGACCATCCTGGCCAAGCGGCGCGGCGACGTGACCTTCCTGCACCAGTCGCTGTACTACCCGGTCACCGACGCGGCCCAGGACACCGCCAGCTACCGCGAGTTCGCCGACGGCCCGTACCTGACCGCCAAGGCGATGGCCTGGTTCTGGGACGCGTACACCACCGACCCGGCCCAGCGCGCCGAGATCACCGCCTCCCCGCTGCGCGCCACCCTCGACGACCTGGCCGGGCTGCCGCCGGCGTTCGTCGTCGTCGACGAGAACGACGTCCTGCGCGACGAGGGCGAGGCCTACGCCCGCAAGCTGACGCAGGCCGGCGTCCCCACCACCAGCGTCCGCTACAACGGCACGCTGCACGACTTCATGATGCTCAACCCGCTGCGCGGCACCCGCGCCGCGCGCGCCGCCACCGCGCAGGCCGTCGAGGTCCTCAAAACCGCCCTGAACACCGGAAAGGCACACGCATGAGCGAGCAGCCCGTCATCGTCCTGGTCCACGGCGCCTTCGCCGAAGCGGCCAGCTGGAACCGCGTCATCCAGCGCCTGCACGCCGACCGGCTGTCCGCCGTCGCGGTGGCCAACCCGCTGCGCGGCGTCGAGGGCGACGCCGCGTACGTGCGCGACGTGATCGCCGGTATCGGCCGCCCGGTCGTCCTGGCCGGCCATTCCTACGGCGGCATGGTGATCAGCCAGGCCGCGGCCGGCAACCCGGCCGTGCGCGCCCTGGTCTACGTCGCCGCCTTCGCCCCGGAGCCCGGCGAGAACGCGTTCCTGCTGTCCTCCAAGTTCGCGGGCAGCAGCCTCGGCGCCGCGCTGGAGGCCTACCCGGTCGCCTCCGGCGGCAACGAGTTCCGGATCGCCGCGGACAAGTTCCACGACCAGTTCTGCGCCGATCTCGACGCGGGCGAGGCCGCGCTGATGGCGGCGACCCAGCGGCCGGTGACCGAGCGGGCGCTGACCGACCCCCTGACGGCGGACGAGCCCGCCTGGCGCGCCATCCCGTCCTGGTTCGTCCACGGCGAGCGGGACCTCAACATCCCGGCCGAGGCGCTGCGCTTCATGGCCGGACGCGCCGGCTCCCGCGGCACCCACGAGGTCGCCGGCGCCTCGCACGCGGTCGCCGCCTCGCAGCCCGGCGCCGTGGCCGCCGTCATCCGCGACGCCGCCCGCCACGCGGAGGAGTGACGCCCATGCCCGCGAACCACCCCTTCTGACCACGGAGGCAAGACCCTGATGAAGAACCCGGAAGCTGCCGTCGTTCCCGGGCCGGCACGGATCGACACCCTCGGCAGCCTGCGTGAGCACCTGCAGTGGGCCGTCGAGCTGGAGCACGCGACGTTGCCCCCGTACCTGTGCGCCCTGTACTCCCTGGACCCGGAGCGCAATCCGGAGGCGACGGAGGTGGTGGGCAGCGTCTTCGCCGAGGAGATGCTGCACCTGGCGCTGGCCGCGAACCTGCTCAACGCCGTCGGCGGCCGGCCGCGCCTCGACATGCCGGAGATGCTGCCGCCGCATCCCCGGCGGCTGCCGCACAGCGAGGTGGAGCTGTCGCTGCTCCCGTTCGGCCAGGAGGCCCTGGAGATGTTCCTGCGCCTGGAACGGCCCGCACCGCCCGGCGCCCCGGCGGAAGCCGACGGCTACGAGACGATCGGGCAGTTCTACGCCGCGATCGAACAAGGGCTGCGCGATCTGTGCGAGCGTCTCGGCGAGCGGGAGGTCTTCTGCGGCGATCCCGCCCGCCAGGTGGGCGGCAGCCATTTCCGGCACACCGCGGGGTCGTTGTTCGCGGTGCAGGATCTGGAGTCGGCGCTGGGGGCGCTGGAGGAGATCGTCGAACAAGGCGAGGGCACGGCCAGGGGCGAGGTCTGGGACGGGGACCAGGACGTCTTCCACCCCGATCGGGACGAGGTCGCCCACTACTACCGATTCCAGGAGCTCGACCTCGGCCGGCGCTTCCGGCGCGGTGACACCCCGCGATCGGGGCCCACCGGCGAGCCGATCTCGGTGAACCTGGCCGCCGTGCGCCCGATGCGGCCCAACCCGCGGCTGTCCGATCATGCCCCGGGCAGCGCCGTCCGTACCGCGCAGGAAGAGTTCAACAGCACCTACTGCACCCTGCTGAACCAGCTGGAGCAGGCCTTCGACGGCGACCCGAAACTGCTCGGGGTCGCCGTCGGCACCATGTACGCGCTCAAGGCCCAGGCCGGCGCCCTGATGCTCATGCCCGACGAGGAAGGGGGCACGGCCGGCCCCACCTTCGACTACGTGCCACCGGAGCAACGCTCATGAGCCACCGGTCAGGGCCCGGCCGGCGGCCCCGGGTCGAGCTCGGCGAGCGCGGTCTTCAGCTCGGCGCGCCCCCTGATGCCGAGCTTCATGAAGACCTTGCGCAGGTGGTACTCGGCGGTGCGCGCGCTGATGAACAGCCGCGCGCCGATGTCCCGGTTCGTGAGCCCTTCGCGCGCGAGGCGGGCCACATTGAGCTCGTGGTCGGTGAGCCGCGCCGCGGACCCGTGCGCGCGTGCGCGCAACGTCTCGCCGCTCGCGCTCAGCTCGCGGGCCGCGCGCTCGGCGAAGCCGTTCAGGCCGATGCCCGACAACACCTCGTACGCGGCCCGGAACTGCTCGCGCGCGTCGGCGTTCCGCCCCTGGCGGACCAGCTCCTCCCCGTACAGCAGGCGGCAGCGCCCCACCATGATCGGGATCCGCTCGCGCTCGAAACGCTCGATCGCCTCCCGGTACAGGGCCTGGGCCTCGTCGCCTGCGCGCAGTTGCGCCTCCGCCATCACCAGGACGGCCAGCGCCCAGTTGGTCCCCACCGGCCGGGTGACGTTCGCCAGCCGCTCGAACGCCTCCTCGGCGAGCGCGCGCTCGCCGGTGTGCGTGGCCGCCTCCACGAGCTCGAGCAGCGTGCGCATCGCGTGGCTCAGCTCGTGCGTGTACGGCAGCTCACGGCGGCCGCTGGCCACCGCCTCGGCGAAGCGCCCCAGGCCGTTGTAGAGGATGGCCTCCCCGAAGTTGATCGCGCTCAGCCCGTACCCCTCGCCCCGCGCGAGCGCGTCGGGCCGGATCTCCTCCGCCAGGCGCTCCGCCTCGCCGGCCTGCCCTCGGTACGCCGCGAGGAAGAGCCGCCCGTACTGCGGCAGCGGGTGGCCCGTGACGTCCTTGATGGCGTCGATCTCGTCGCAGGAGGCCTCGGCCGCGCCCAGGTCGCCGTCGACCGTCTGCGCCACCATCAGCAGGCTCAGGGCGATCGGCAGCACCGTCACGACGCCTTCGGCGCGGGCGAGCTCGACCTGCCGATCGGCGAGCGCGCGGAGCGCGCGGGCGTCCCACAGGTCCTGCGCGGCGCGGGAGGCGAACCACATCCAGTGCAGCTCAAGGGAGTCAGGGGCCTGGTCGAGGAACGCGCGCTGCGCCCGGCGCAGGGTGCCGAGCGCGGCCTCCTGCCCCTTGGCGGCGAGCAGCGCCTGGCCGCGCAGGATCAGGTCCCGCGCACGGTCGGACTCCTCGCCGGCGGTCGCCTCCAGGATCGCGTTCGAGACGGCGGCCACCTGCTCGGCGTCACCGAGCCGGCCGCCGTAGATCGCGGCCGACAGCGCCTCGATGTAGGTGTCGCGGGCGAGCACCGGGTCGAGCCCTTCGAGGCCCTGCGCGGCGGCGAGGAGGTGCTGCGCCCCGCTGCTGTCGCGCCGTAGCGCGTATCCGGCGCGGGCGCGCAGCCGGGCGACGAGCGCCTCCTGCAACGCGGTGAGCGGGTGGTCGCCGGCGGTGTCGAGCAGGCGCAGGGCCGCGGCGGGCGCGCCCGCTTCGTGCTTGGCCTCGGCGGCCGCGATCAGCCGCTGCCCGCGGCCGACCGGCGCGGGCGTCAGCTCGGCCGCGCGCTCCAGGAACGCGCCCGCGGCGGCCGCCCCGCCCCGGGTCCGCGCACGCACGGCGGAGCGTTCGAGGTCGGCGGCGACCTCTTCGTCCGGGCGCAGCGTCGCGCTGGCCCGATGCCACGCCCGGCGATCCGGGTCGTGGTCGACGCTGGTGACGTCGGCCAGCGCGGCGTGGACGCGCCGCCGGTCCTCCGGCGACGCCGCCCGGTAGACGGCCGAGCGCACGAGCGGGTGGCGGAAGCCGACGCGCGTGCCGACGACGAGCGCGCCGGCGTTCCTGGCGGCGTCGAAGTCCTCCATGCCCAGCCCCAGTGCCGCGCTCGCCCGCCACAGCAGCCCGGGATCCCCGGTCGGATCGGCAGCCGCCAGCAGCAACAGCAGGCGCGCCGACGCGGGCAGCGGTTCGAGCTGCGCGACCAGGCTCTGCTCGATGCGGCTCTCCAGCGGCATCGCGCCGGTGAGGGCGAATCCGCCGGCGATCTCGGCCGGGCTCAGCGCCCGGGGCAGCTCCCGCAGCGCCAGCGGGTTGCCGCGCGCCTCCGCGATCAGCTGGTCGCGCACCCGCCGGTCGAGGCCGCCGGGGGCCGCGAGGCGCAGGAGCTCGCGCGCGTCGTCGTGGCCCACCCCTTTGACGACCAGCTGCGGAAGCCCGCCGAACGCCTCGCCGACCGTGCGCATGGCGAGCACGATGACGATCCCCTCGGCGTCGAGACGCCGGGCGGCGAACGCGACGGCGCGCGCCGAGGCCTCGTCGAGCCACTGCGCGTCGTCCACGACGCAGAGCAGCGCCTGGTCGCCCGCGGCCTCGGTGAGCAGCCCGAGCAGCGCGAGCCCGACGAGGAACGGGCTGGGCGCGGAGGCTTCGCGCAGCCCGAACGCCGCCTCGATCGCCTCGCGCTGCGGGGCGGGCAGCCGCCCGGCCGAGCTCATCATGTGCCCGCACAACTGCTGCAGCCCGGCGTAGGCCAGCTCCATCTCGGACTCCGACGCGACGATGCGCTCGGCCTGGACGCCGGTCGCGGCGCGCGCCGCCATGTGGTCCAGGAGCGCGGTCTTGCCGACGCCGGCCTCGCCGGAGACGACCAGCGCGCCGCTGTGACCGGCGCGGGCACGGTCCACCAGCGCGTCCAGCTCGGCCGATTCACGACGTCGTCCCCGTAGCGGCGTGGTCTCTGGCACGGTGTCACCTTCGCTGTGGTTTACCGATACATGATGCCGTTGGCCGCAAGATCCTATCTGAGACGCCGGCGGTGTCCGGCAACGCCGAAGGCGGGAACCGGATCCGGTTCCCGCCTTCGGCAGTGCCTACGAGTGGACCCTGGTCATGACCGCGGCGCGCGGCGGTCCCGCCGAGCCTCCAGCTCCTCCGCGCCGACCGGGACCAGCATCGGCTGCCCAGGCGCGCAGAACATCGTCACCACGAACGCCGACTCCTCCTCGGCGAGGTGGTTGCCGTCCTGGTAGTGGATCACGTCCCCACCCGGCTCCCAGAACGCCTCACCGGCCCGGACGACCCGCACGGGCTCGCCTTCGAGCTCGAAGTTGATGGCCCCCTTGACCACGAACCCGTACGCGGGCCCGGAGTGCCGGTGCGGCGGCGCACCAGGGCTGTTCGGCGGCAACGTGACCAGGATCGTCATCGCCTCGGCCCCCTCCGGCGCGGGCGGCGCGCCCGGCACGGTCGCGACCACGTCGATCTTCGGCGGCGGCCCGCTCTTGTCAGGGTTGTCGAGGTGGTGGGCGTGCGCGTGATCGGTGCTCATCAGGCTTCCTTCGCGAAAACGGTGGCCGGCTCGGGTCCGGCCGTGCACCAGCTCAGACCGGACAGCGCTCCGATCTGTGACAACGACCGGAACCACGCGCCCGCTACCTGGCGGCGCGCAGGCCGAGGACGTCCACGGGGGTGGCCGGGCCACGAGCCCGCAGGGCCTGGTATTCGGCATGCCGGTCGACCGCGGTGGGATCGATGACGAACGGGGGAGGCTGGGACACGTGTCCTCTCCTGACGATCGCCGCAGCGCAGCGGAGGAAGGGGCTCCTGGCGGGCACGCGGGTTGCGGCCCTGAGCCCTGCACGTGGTTAGACCGGACAGCCTGGGCCATGCGTGACAGCCGGCCGGCGACCCCTTTCGGAGATCAGGATAGCCGCAGCTCAGCTCGCTGGTCCGGAGCCTGGCTCCGTGCTCGTCGCGCGCTGATCGTCATCACCGCGAGCGCGGCCAGGACGATGGCGGCGCCGACGTACAGGGGAGCGGCGTAGCCGAGGCCCGCGCTGATGGCCAGGCCGCCGAGCCAGGCCCCCAGGGCGTTGCCGACGTTCGAGGCCGACACGTTGGCGCTGGCGGCGAGCGGGACGCCGTTCGCGTAGTCGGTGACGCGGGTGATCATGCCGGGGACGCCGGCGAACCCGAACAGGCCCAGCAGGAAGACCAGGATCACCGCCGCGACGGGACTGCCGGCCAGCAGCCCGAACGCGATGAGGGTGGCGGCGAGCCCGGCCAGCGAGACGATCAGCGTGCGATCCCGGTCGCCGTCCGCGGCCCGCCCGCCGGCCAGGTTCCCGATCACCAGGCCGGAGCCGTACACGACGAGCAGCCAGGCGACGTCGGCGCTGGAGAAGCCGGTGACCCGGGTGAAGGTGTAGGCGATGTAGCTGAACGCGCCGAACATCCCGCCGTAACCGAGTGCGGTGGCCGCCAGCGTCAGCCAGACCTGCGCGGAGCGGAACGCGCGGAGCTGGACGCGCAGCCCGTTCAGGCCGGAGGCCGCCGAGGGATCCGCGCGGTCCACCGCGCCGGCCCAGGCCGGCACCAGCGCCGCTATGGCGATCATGGCGATCAGCCCGATCGCGGCGATCGCCCAGAACGTGACCCGCCAGCCCCAGCGCTCGCCGACCAGGGCGCCGAAGGGCACGCCGAGGACGTTCGCGAGGGTCAGTCCGGCGAACATCACCGCCACCGCCCGCGACGCCCGCTCCGCCGGGACCATGCGCCGTGCGACGAGCGAGCCGATGCCGAAGAACGAGCCGTGGCACAGGGCGGCGACGACGCGTCCGAGCAGCATCACCGCATAGCCGGGTGCGATGGCCGACAGGAGATTGCCGGCGACGAACAGCGCCACCAGCCCGATGAGCACCGACTTGCGGGACAGCCCGCTGGTGGCGGCGGTCACCACGATCGCGCCGACCGCGACGCTCAGCGCGTATCCGGAGATCAGCCAGCCCGCCGCGGCTTCGGACACGGCCAGGCTCTGGCTCACCTGCGGAAGCAGGCCCGCGATCACGAACTCGGTCAGGCCGATCCCGAAACTGCCGAGGGTCAGCGCGACGAGCCCGACGGGCATGCGCCGGCCGCCGTGCACCTGAATGCTCATCCGGACATCATCCACCGGGGCACGAACCGGCCGGCGGGCGGAGGTGGTCAGGCGGCGGCTCGCTCACCGACGGCCCGCCGGCGGAGCGCCGTGCGCCGGAGGGCCGGGACAAGGTAGGCGGACTGGTCGGGCGAGCCGACATCGGTGCCGGGCGGCACGATCTCGTCGATCCGGTCGAGGATCTCGTCGGTGAGGGTCACGTCCACGCCGGCGAGCAGGTCGTCGAGCTGCTCCATCGTGCGCGGCCCGAGCAGCGCGCTGGTCACGCCCGGATGGGCGATCGCGAACGCCATCGCGAGGTGGGTCATCGGCAGGCCCGCCTCTTCTGCGAGCGGGACGAGCCGTTCGACGACGTCGAGCCGGCGCTCATCGCTGAAGCTCGTGAGCATGGCGGCGCGGCGGAGGTCGGTCTGCCGGCCCTTACGGATCCGCCCGGTGAGCATCCCCTTCGCGAGCGGGCTCCAGACCAGCGTGCCCATCCCGTAGCGCTGGGCGACGGGCAGCACCTCGGCCTCGATGCCACGGCTGAGGATCGAGTAGGTCGGCTGCTCGGCACGGAACCGTTCCAGGCCGCGCCGCTCGGCTGCCCACCGGGCCTCGACGATGTCGGAGACGGGCATCGCGGACGACCCGATCACCCGGACCTTGCCGCTGTGGATCAGGTCCGAGAGCGCGGACAGCGTCTCCTCGATGTCGGTGTCGGGGTCGGGCCGGTGGATCTGGTAGAGGTCGATGTGGTCGGTCCGCAGGCGACGCAGCGAGCTCTCGACCGCGGTCATGATCCAGCGCCTGGAGTTGCCTCGCTGGTTGGGGCCATCACCCATCGGGAGATGCAGCTTGGTCGCGAGGACGACGTCGTCGCGACGCCCCTTGAGCGCCTTGCCCACGATCTCCTCGGACTCGCCGCGGGAGTAGGCGTCGGCGGTGTCGACGAAATTGATCCCCGCGTCCAGCGCCTTGTGGATGATGCGGATCGAGTCGTCCGTCTTCCGCCACGAAGTCGACGCGTGCGCAGCAGCCGCCTCCGCCCTCTCGGACCGGTACGAGCCGATCGAGGCCCTCGCCCGGTGGCTGCACCGCTTCGCGCACTTCGTCGCCACCAAACGCGGGCTCAAGACCGCCCTGCACTCCGGCGACCCCGCCTACGAGAACCTGCCCGCCTACTTCGAGCAGCGCTTCGTCCCCGTCGTGGCGGAGCTGCTGGACGCCGCCGCCGCGTCCGGCGGCATCCGCTCCGGCGTCGTCCCGTACGACCTGCTGCGCGCCATCAGCAGCATCGTCGAACCGGACGACGAGGCCTACACCCGGCGCATGATCGACCTGCTCGTCGACGGCCTCCGATACCAGACCGGGTGAGCTGCGCCGCCGCACAACAGGTGGTTGTGCGTCCGGCCGGATCGGTTGTTTGATCTCGCCGCCCACTTGTCGCTTTGATGCTTGCGGTTGTTCGGGGCGGGGCGGCGGGAGGCGGGTCGGGTATGACGGGCGGCAGGCGGGGGCTGGGGCGGCGGTTCGGGTGGTTGTGGGCGGCTTTTGCGGTCAGCTCGTACGGCACAAGCCTCGGGTTCGGGGCGTTCTCCTTCATCGCGGTCCTCGTGCTGCACTCGGGTCCGGCCGAGGTGTCGGCGCTGTCCGCCGCGGGGCTGGCGGTGGGGGCGGTGGTCGCGATACCGCTCGGACCATGGGTGGAGTTCCGCCGTAAGCGGTCGGTGATGGTGGCGATGGACCTGACCCGGTTCGCGGCGTTGATGAGCATTCCCATCGCGTTCGCGCTCGGCCTGCTCAGCTTCGTCCAGCTCCTCGTCGTCTCCGTGGTCGTCGCCGCTGCCAAGATCGCGTTCAACGCGGCCGGCGGGGCGTACCTGAAGGCGCTCGTGCCACCGGCGGACCTGCTCGTCGCCAACAGCCGGTTCGAGTCCACGACGTGGACCGCGACCGTCGTCGGGCCGCCGCTCGGCGGGGCCGCGATCGGGATGTTCGGCCCGGTGACGACGGTGGTGGCCGACGCGGTCAGCTACCTGCTGTCGGCACTGGGCGTCCGCGCGATCGGCGGACGCGAGCCGCGGCCTGAGCGAGCCGGCGGGCCGCGGCTGCGCGCCGGCGACCTGCTCGAAGGGTGGCGCGCCATCCTGGCCCACCGGGCGCTGCGCCGGCTGTTCTGCAACACCATTCTGTGCAACGGCCTGCTCCTGGCGACCGAGCCGCTGCTCGCCGTGCTCCTGCTGGGCAGCCTCGGGTTCGCACCCTGGCAGTACGGACTCGCGTTCGCCCTCCCGTGCGTCGGCGGCCTGATCGGGGCACGGCTGGCGCGCCGGCTCGTGGCGCGGTTCGGGCAGCACAAGGTGATGCTCGCCGCCGGGACGCTGCGCGCGTGCTGGCCGGTCGGCCTGGCGTTCGTCCAGCCCGGCGTCCCCGGGATCGTGCTCGTCATCGTCGTCCAGTTCGGCCTGGTGACCTGCATCGGCGTCTTCAACCCGGTGCTGGCCACCTACCGGCTCGCCCACACCGACCCCGGCCGGGTGGCCCGCACCTTGTCCGCGTGGGCGGTCAGCAGCAGCGCCACCACCGCGGCCCTGACCGCCGTATGGGGTCTGCTGGCCGCCGTCACCAGCCCCCGCGCCGCGATCGCGATCGCCGGAGTCCTCTTCCTGGCCACCCCGTTCCTGCTCCCGCGCCGCGAGAACGCGCCGCGGGTCGCGGGGGAACCCGCCGTGAGCCACCCCTGAGAGGGTGGACGGCGGGAGGTAGCCGGGTACGTAACGCGCGACAGGGACGAGCGGCGGCAGACACCGCGTCGATCTCACCGAGGAGCAGCGATGACGCAGACCGCATTCGACCGGATGCTCGCGGAGCTGGCCGATCGCCGTGCGGAGTTCCACGTCCAGGGCTACGTCTCCAAGGACTTCGTCGGCAAGCTCAAGGCGCTCGGCCTCTACAGGTCCGCGACGCCCGAGCAGTTCGGCGGCGAGACGATGCCTCCCGCCGTCTTCCTCGACAAGATCGAACGGATCTCGGCCGTCGACGGCTCGACCGGCTGGGTGGCCAGCTTCGGCTCCCAGCTGGTCTACCTCGGCTCGCTGCCCCTGGAAACCCAGGCCAAGCTGTACGCCGACGGTCCCGACGTGGTGTTCGCGGGCGCGCTCTTCCCGGTGCAGCAGGCCGCCCCGACCGAGCGCGGATTCCTGGTCAACGGCCGGTGGAAGTTCGCCAGCGGGTGCATGGCCGCCGACATCGTCTGCGTCGGCATCCCAGGGGACGACTCCACCCTCGGTAAGCCGCGTGGCGCGCTGATCCGCCCGGAGCGCCTGGAGATCGTGCCGGACTGGGACGTCGTGGGCATGCGCGGCACGGGCTCGTTCGACCTGGTCGCGACGGACGTCGAGGTCGAACGCGAGTGGACCTTCATCCGCGGCGGCGAGCCGGTCGTCGACGAGCCGCTCTACCGCTACCCCGCGATCACGTACGCCGCCCAGGCCCTCTCCGTCGTCTCGGCGGGGGTGGCGAGGGCCGCCCTCACCTTCGCCAAGGAGATCGGCAGCGGCCGGGCGAGCATCACCGGCGCTCCGAAGCTCGCCGACCGTGCCTACTACCGGGCCGGCATCGCCGAGGCCGAAGCCACGTTGAGATCCGCCCGCGCCTACTTCTACGAGGCCGCCGACGACGCCTGGCAGTCACTCGTCGCGGGCCGCCCGATCCTAGGAACGGTCAGCGACGAGCAGAACGCGCATCTGCGGCTCTCCGCCGCCTATCTGGCCCGGACGTCGGCGGACGTGGTGCACAAGGTCGTCTCGCTCTCCGGCACCGCCGCCATCTACCGCGATCATCCGCTGCAGGCGCTGCTCGCCGACGCGCTCGTGCCGCAGGAGCACGCTTTTCTCAGCCCGGCGATGTACGACGCCGCCGGAGCCGTGCTCATGGGCCAGCCGCCGACCGTCCCCGCCTTCCGCTGACGACCGATGCCCGGATCGGGCGGCTCCCACCCCGGCATGCCCGGCCGCCGGTCAGAGGTTGTGCCATTGCCGGACCGCGTCCAGGTGTTCACGGCGGCCGATGGCCACGAGATTGGAGCGGTAGAGGCCGATCGCGTCAGGGGCGTCGAGGTCGGCTCGCGTGCACGGACGCAGGACGTTGTTCAGCTCGTCCACCAGGAAGACCCAGCGGTAGTGGGCGAAGACGAGGTCGAGCAGGTCGCCCGCGTCTCCGCCGCAGTTCGCCTGGAGCTCGGGATGCAGCTCGAACAGCAGCGTCGGCGCGGAGGCGAGGGCCTGGGCCGCCCCCTGCAGCACGAAGCCCTCGTACCCCTCGACGTCGATCTTGACGACGTCGGGCGGGCCGAGGTCGTTGCCATCGAGGTAGGCGTCGATCGACGTCATGGGCACGGTGACGGCGCCGGCGGAGGTGCCCACGTTCGCCGCGGCGGCCGAGTGTTTGCCGGACTGCTCGCCTGACAGGTGGATGGTCAGCTCGCCGGACGCGGCTCCGACGGCCATCTGCTCCACGGTCACGCGGCCGCCGAGCTGGTTGTCCGCCACGTTGCGCCGCAGGTAGGCGACGTTCTCGGGCACCGGCTCGAAGGCGATCAGCCTGCCGTCCTGCGGCAGCCGCGCAGCGCCCGTGCAGGCATAGGCGCCGATGTTCGCTCCGACGTCGACGATCGAACGGCTCACCGAGGCCAGCCGCTCGAAAACCCGGACCTCGAACTCCTCGTAGTATCCCGCCGAGATCGACGGCATGATCGTCGCGTCCCACACCGGACCGGTCAGCACCACACCCCGGTATCGCGCCTGCACGTCTCGATCGCCGGCGGCGACGCCCAGCCGGAACACCGTGTGGTAGAGCCGGTTGACCAGCGGGAACCGCCGGACGCTACGGCCTCTCAGCACGGTGCGGACGAGCGGGCTCCTGTTCGCCGCCCTGGCCGCGCGCATCAGCCCGATGGCGAGGGTCTGCCGTAGTCGCTTCATAGAAGTGGGCATGGTCAGCTTCTCGATCGTCAACATAAAGGACTGAGCTTGCAGCTCCTCGCCGTCGATGGTTTCGACGGTCTGGTCCGCGTCAGGCGGCGTGACTCACTGCCCAGCCCGTCTCACCGCGCGCGGCGATGTTGCGGGCTGCCCCGGCCACCGACCAGATCGACACCGTCCGCGCGTCGATCTGCCAGGACAGGCAGCGGTCGTCGAACGGCTGGGCGGCGTCGGCGCGGAAGGTGATCGGCGTGGATTCGGCCCGCACCCGGCGGGCGGACCCCACCCTGCCCAGGATCCCGGCCCGGATGCTGGCGTGCAGGTGGTGGGCCTGTCGGGAGACCTGGCAGGCGGCCGCGTTGACCGCGCGCAGGGTCGCCTGCAGCGCCGCCGCCTGCTTGGGCGTCGGCAGGAGCTTCACCTGCACCGCTAGCTTCATCATCGAACATATATCATTCGGTCCATCTCGCCGCGACGGGAACCTGATTCCAGCATTTGTCGGGGTAACGCCCGGGTCGCCGTGGCCAGCTGGGGTCGGGATCACCGGCACCGAGGACCTCGCCCTGCTCGAACGGCTGCTCTCCGGAGGCTCGGCCACCGAGCTGGTCGTCAACGCCTGGAACGGCGGCGTCTCCCTCGCGAGCTCCCTGATCCTCCTGGCGCCCACACTGAGCTGGGTCGTCGTCGCCGTCGCGCTGGCCTTCCGGATCTTCCGCTGGGAGCCGGCACCCTGAGATCAAGGACGCGTATGAATGGCCGACGTACGCGTCAGAAAGGCGTTGCGACAGCGCTCGCCGGCCGCCGCGCGGCGCGATAGTGGGAGTGCGGTTCTCAGGAGGAGACATGGCACTGAGCACGGGTGATTCCGCCGACCCTTCGAATGCCGGGCGCTACTTCGACAGCGGCATGGAGCAATTCCATCACCCGCGTCCTGTCCGCACCGGCCCGGCTCCGACCCCGCAGCGGCTGCGGCTGATGGCCGGGCTGAGCGGGCGGATCCTGGAGATCGGAGCGGGCGACGGCTCCTGCGACGCCGTGGTGTGCTCGCTGGTGCTGTGCTGCGCCACGCGCGCCCAGGAAACCCTGGGAGAGGTACGCCGGGTGCTGACGCCCGGCGGCGAGCTGCGTTTCTACGAGCACCAGCGCTCAGGCAACCCGGCGGTGACGCTGGCGGAGAGCCTGGTGACGCCGTTCTGGTCGCGGGCCACCGGCGGCTGCCATCCCGCCCGGGACACCGTGGCCGCCATCCGGCAGGCCGGCTTCGACGTCGAGATCGTGGACCGCTTCACCTTCCGCCACTTCAACCACGTCCTCGGGGTCGCGCGCCGCCCCTGACCTGCGTAGCCCTTGCGGCGGCCAGGCCCGCAGCGGAGGCTCCGCCACCCTCCAGGCGACCTCGCCACCAGCCTGATCGACGCGATCGCCGGAATGTGGCAGGCCCCGCTGAAGGCGTCTCCCGCGCCGCGAGCGCCGGAATGAGCAACCCGCCTGCCGACATAAGATCTTTTCATCGCATATTGCCCGATTGTCGGAAGGCTTCCATGACCCACCCCCTCAGCCGGAGGTCCGCCCTGCTGGGCGCCGCGGTCGTGGCCGGCCTGGCCATGTGCGACAGGCCAGCCGCGGCGTCGAACGCGGCGACCGGCGCCGCCGCGTTCGACGCCGCGCGTGAGCGATGGGTGAGCCTGCTGGCCGGTGGGTCGTACGACGCCGCCTACACCGCCAAGACGCAGGCGGTCGAGGGCTCGGCGAACGCGGTGCTGCGCAAGCTGAACCCCGTCCCCGGCCGCCCGAGCCTGTGGCCCGACCTGCCGCTGGGTAACCCCGCGACGGGCAACTTCAACCGCTCCTACAACCGCATGCGCACACTGGCGCTGGGCTGGGCCACGCCGGGCACCGCCATGTACCGGAACGCGCAGGTCGCCGCGACCGCGGCCGGCGCGCTGGACTTCCTGTACGAGCACACCTACCACGAAGGGCTCGACCGGCAGGGCAGCAACTGGTTCTGGTGGGAGATCGGCGTCCCCCGGGCGCTGACCGACACCTGCGCCCTCCTGTACGACGGCCTGCCCAGGGACCGCCTCGACCGCTGGCTGCGCCCGTTGCGCCGCTGGTGCCCCGATCCGGAACGCCGCGTCAGCCACCCCGGCGTCGTCGAGACCGGCGCCAACCGGGCGGCCAAGGCCATGGCGGTGGCGATGCGCGGACTGCTCACCCACGACGCCCGCCTGCTCAAACGGGCCAGGGACGCGGTCTCCGACCTCCTGCGGCCGACCAAGGGCCCGGGCGACGGCTTCTACCGCGACGGGTCGTTCATCCAGCACGACGTCTACCCCTACACCGGCAGCTACGGCGTGGACTACCTGGAGCACGTGGCCAAGCTGATCGCCATGCTCGCGAAGTCGCCGTGGGAGATCACCGGCATCGAGAACGTCTACGACATCGTGGACCGCTCCTTCACGCCGTTCATCTTCGACGGGCTGATGATGGACTGCGTACGCGGCCGGCAGATCTCGGTGCAGGGCCATCGCGACTACCACTCGGGGCAGAAGTCGATCGAGGCCATCCTCACCCTGCTGGAGGCGGCGCCCGAGCGCTATGCCGTGCGCTGGCGGCCGCTGGTCAAGGGCTGGCTCACCCGCAACCAGGCCGTCCCGTACGACACGCTCGCGCCGCTGGCGAGCATCGCACGGGCCAGGGCCCTGCTGGCGGACCCGTCGGTGCCGGTCGGCCCGCGCACGACGGGCACGTACGTCTTCGCCGACATGGACCGGGTCGTGCACCGCCGTCCCACCTGGGCCTACGCGATCTCGATGAGCTCGGAGCGCATCGGCGCGGCCGAGGCCATGAACGAGGAGAACCTGCGCGGCTGGTACACCGGCGACGGCATGACCTACCTCTATACCGGTGACCTCACCCACTGGAACGACGAGCTGTGGCCGACGATCGACCCGTACCGGCTGCCGGGCACGACGGTCGACACCCGCAGGCGCGCAAAGCTCCGGCACGGCAAGCGCCGGCTGCCGCCCACCCCGTGGGCGGGCGGCGTGGCACTCGACGGCGAGTACGGCGTGGCGGCCATGAAGCTGATCGCCGACGGCTCCTCGCTGCGGGCCAGGAAGGCGTGGTTCCTCCTCGATGACGCGGTGATCGCCCTCGGCACCGGCATCGCCGCCTCCGACGGCCGCCGCATCGAGACCATCGTGGAGAACCGCAACACCCACGACGCGCATCCGCCCCTGACCAAGGGCGACGGCTGGGTCCATCTGTCCGGCGTGGCCGGTTACGCGCTGCTCGACGGCGTCGATCCGAAGGTGATCCGCAAGAAGCGCACCGGCCGCTGGCGGGACATCGACACCGGCGCCACCACCGGAGGCGACAAGACCAGCGTCACCAGGCACTACACGACGATCCTGATCGACCACGGCGTCGATCCGCGCAAGGGGCGCTACGCCTACGCCGTGCTGCCCGACGCCTCCGTCGCGCAGACCGCGGCGTACCGGGGGCGGATCGAGATCCTCGCCAACTCCCGGGCGGTGCAGGCCCTCACCCGCGACAACCTGTTCGCCGCCGTCTTCTGGCGCGCGGGGACCGTCGAGACCGCGGACGGGCCGCTCGCCGCCGACGGCCCGTGCACGCTGCTGATCCGCCGCGACCAGCAGCGGGTACGGCTCGCGGTCTCCGACCCGTCCAGGACCGCCGGCGAGGTGAAGATCACGCTGCCCTGGCCGGTGAGATCGGTCGCGGAGAGCGACCGCGGCGTGCGCAAGTCCAAGAGGGCGGTCAAGGTGGAGCTCGGCGGCAGCCGCGGGCACGCCCGCACCGCGGTGGTGCACGTCTGAGAGCCGCACCCGGCCCTGGTCCGGCAAGCCCCGGTCCGGCAAGCCCCGGTCCGGCAGGCCCCGGTCCGGCAAGCCCTGGTCCGGCAGGCCGCGGGACGGCGGCCTGCCGGGCCGGATGACGTCAGGAGACGGGCTCGATCCACACGTTGCGGAAACGGGGATTCTCGCCGGGATCGCCGTGGTCCTGAAGGCGGATCCCGCCCGACGCCGCGTTCTCCGGGATGTGGTCGCCGGTGCCGCCGTCGATGGCCACGTCGTCGTGCACCACCACGCCGTTCCAGGTGACCGTCACCCGTGCGTTGTCGGTCTTCACCCCCGCGCCGGTGTAGCGGGCCGCGCGGAAGGCGATCTCGTAGGTCTGCCACGTTCCCGGGGCCGTGGCCATGTTGCGGTCGGGCGCGCGCTTGGAGTAGATCGAGCCCGCCTCGTTGGCGGCCGGCGTGGTGTCACCGTACGACTCCAGGACCTGCAACTCGTAGCGTTCCTGGAGGAAGATGCCGCTGTTGCCGCGCTGCTGCCCGGTCACGTCCGGCGGGTAGTCCGGCTCGTACCATTCGACGTGCAGCCTGAAGTCGCCGAACGTCTGCCGGGTGCGGATGTCGCCGCCGTACGCCTCCACCGAGCCGTTCGCGATCGGCCAGGTCGCCGCCCCGCCGGCCCGTTTCTCCCAGGCCGCCAGGCTGGACCCGTCGAACAGCGTGATCCGCTCGGCCTTCGAGAGGGTGATGTGGTCGAGGCTGAGCTGCCCGGTGTCGCCGGAGTCGTACCGGTAGGCGATGCTGTTCGAGCCCCGCCTCAGGGTGAGCGCCTCGGTCTGGACGGCCCAGGAGTCCCAGCCGCCGGTGCCGGCCAGCCGCACCTGCCTGACCTTGGTCCCGTTGACGTACACGCTCACCGACGTGCCGGCCTCGGCCGCGTAGCGGAGCCCGACGTTGTGCGTGCCGGGGGAGTCCGTCCGTACGGTGAACGACGTGCTCGCGCCCGGGGCCGTGTAGCCGCTGACGAAGCCCGTGCCGGTGTGGCCCTGATGGTCCGTGCCGACCTTCGCGCCACCGCGCAGCACGGCGTTCTCCGCCTCCAGCACCGGTCGTGCGGACACGGTGATGGCGTCCAGGTTGACGTGGCCCGCGTCGCCGCTGTCGTAGGTGTAGGCGATGGTGTTGGCGCCGGCCTTCAGCACGAGTGGTTCGAGCCGGGTGGCCCACAGGTCCCATGTGTCCGTGGTGGGCAGCGGCACCTGCCTGACCTTGGTCCCGTTGACGTACACGCTCAGCGACTTGAGGCCGGGCGCGGGGTGCGGGCCGTTGGAGTAGCGCAGGCCCACGTGGTACGTGCCGGCCTCGGCCGCCTGTACGGCGAACTGCGTGGCCGCCCCCGGGGTCCCGTAGCCGGCGACGAAGCCGGCGCCCGAGTAGCCCAGATGGTCGGTGTCCATCCCGGTGCCGCCGCTGTGTGACGCGCTCTCCGCCTCGTAAAGGGTGTCCGTCGCCGGGGCGCCGACCAGCGAGTTGAGCGTGTACCAGGCTTCGGTGCTCCACAGCGGCGACCCCGAGGCCGAGCTGAACGGACGCGGTGACCGCAGATGCACCACGCGCCCCGCCTTCAGCCCCGCGATCTTGAGCGTGACCTTCTTCCCGCCGGAGCTCAGCTTCGCGGAGGTGACGGGCAGCGGCTCCTCGTCCACCTTGGGGCCGCCGTAGGTGGAGGCCGCGACGTACCGCCACTGGGTTGCCTGGTACTTGGCCGCCAGCGACGCGGCGGTCTCCGCCGACAGCGGCTGGGTGTACTCCAGCTCGAAGCCGCCCTCGATCGCGCGCATCTTCAGGATGTCGAACGCGTCGCTGCCGCTCAGGGTCAGCTTCTGCAGGCCGTAGGTGAGTTTGCCCGGCTGGCCCCAGTTTCCGCCGGCGCCCAGACCGCCGGCGTAGATGGCGCCGTCGGGCCCCAGGGTGATCCGGTTGATCCCCGCCTCCAGCCCCTGGGTGAAGCGGAAGACCGCGCCCTGGTACTCGCCGTTGACCTTCTCGAGGTAGGCCCGCTGGATCCCGCCGTAGGTGACGTCGCCGAACAGCATCTGCCCCGCGAACCTGCCCCGCCTCATGAGGAGCGGGGTGCTGGGGGAGTTGGCGATCTCGTTGTGCGGCAGCCACAGCACGGGCCGGCTCACCAGGTTGCCGTCGAACGGGCCGTCAGGGTTGGTGTAGTGGTTGAAGAACCGGTCCTTCTTGATGTGCACCAGTTTCGAGGCGGGCAGCCAGCCGCCCTGGTTGTCCGTGACGAACAGCTCACCTTCAGGACCCCAGCCGAGCCCGTTGGGCGTGCGCAGGCCGCCGGCGAGGTACTCGACCTTCCCGGTGGCCTTGTCGACCTTGATGGTCGTGCCCCTGTCCCGCGCCGGTTGCGGGTCGGTGGTGGCGCCGCCGTAGTTGATGGCGACGGAGAGGTTGATGTAGAAGTGGCCGCCGCGATAGAGCAGCCCGAACGCGAACTCGTGGAAGTTGCCGCCGAAGGGCCAGCTCGCCACGGTCCTGAGGTTGTCGGCGACCTCGTCGCCGTCGGTGTCGTTCAGCTCCACCAGCCGGGACTTCTCCGAGACGTAGAGCTTGCCGTCCACGTACTTGATGCCCATGGGCTCCTGCAGCCCGCTGGCGATCTTCTTGGCGGTCACCTGCGCGGGTGAGGTCGTGCCGGTGACGTGGTCGAGCAGGTAGACCTCGCCGAGCTTGGTCTCAGAACCGCCCCACGTGGCGATCGCCAGCCGGTCGTCCGGCAGCCAGTCCATCGCGGTGACCTGCGGCTCGAACCCGGCCGGGCGCAGGTCGGTGAGCGTGAGGTCAGGGTGCGCCGACGTCAGCGGCAGCCCGTCGCCGGGGGAGTCGGCGCCGCTCTCGCACTCCTTGCGCCCGGGGGCGGTGACCCGCACCACGCCCGCGTCCGTGCTCAGCACCGAGGTCGGCACGAGGACGAAGTCGGCGGATCCCGGCGGTTTCCATTCCAGCTTGAGCTGCTGGCCGTACAGGTGCTCGAAGTGGTCGACGCGCAGCGCGTGGTAGCCGGCGGTCAACGTGATCGTGCCGGCCACGGCGATCGGCGCGTGCCGCCCGTCGTTGGTGATCACCACGGTGTCGTCGATGCGCAGCCGGGAGCCGTCGTCGCTGGTGAGCCGGAACTCGTACGTGCCTGCGGCGGGGATGGCGATGTTGCCGACGGCCTCGGTGACGAACATGTCGGTCAGGCCGAAGTCGGCGTCGGAGGCCCAGTCGATCGTGGGCATCAGCTTGTCCACGTTGGGAGTCTGACCGGACTTGAGCGTGCAGAGCTTGGACAGCTCGACCTGGACGTCGTAGGTGCGCAGGGTGATGCCCGGCTCCTGCGGCGGCACGGCCGCGTGTGCTGGAGCGGGTGCGGCGAGGGAGGAGAGTGCGGTGATCAGTAAGACGGATAACAGGGGTAATTTCCGCATGACCTGTCCCATCTCGGCGAGGGGCCGCGTTCGGCGTGGCTGGGTACGGCATCCGCCGGGGCGGCTTGCGACCCATCGGCGGATGCCGGTCTCATTCGCTGGAACGTGCAGGGCTATTGCTGCTCTGCGCCGTAATATAAGGCGAGATCTTCAGCTTGCCCATAGCCTTTTGCCGAAAATCGGAGAAAGTCACGACATGTCGGGCGGAAGGGTCACGCCGCCTCGGGCGTCCACCCGGGGTCGCGGCCCGCGAAGCCGAGCGCACGGTCGAACGGCGGCGCGTCGTCGGCGACCTCCACCGCCGGTCCGAAAAGCCCCTCCCGCTGAGCCGCCTGTTCCGGCCGCGCCGCCGCGCTGGTGAACTCCAGGACGGCCGCCGTGTCGGCCAGACTGCACGTGAACGGCTGGCCGGTCGCGCGGGCCAGGTCCCAGCCGTGCAGGACCAGCTCGTCCAGCGCGACCACGGCCATCTGCCCGGCGGGCATCGTCACGCCGCCGGCCTCGGTCGTCCCCTCCCAGGCCTTCGGGTCCCGCCAGGACTCCACCAGTTCATCGAGCCGCTGCGGGAGCAGCGTGCGCCACTGCGGATCGAGTTGCGCGGCGGCCGTCGTCCCCGGCCCGCCGCCGGGCGGGGTCGTCTTGCGGGCCGCCCAGGTGAACGCCAGCGACAAGCCCATCAGGTGGTCGAGCAGCGCGGCGACCGGGGTGTCGGCGCACGGCGTCGGATCGTCCAGCCGGTCCTCGGTCACGCCGTCCAGCAGGCGTACCACCTCGTGGGCGGCGGACTCCAGATCGATCTCGGGCATGGCGGTTCCTCTCTGTCGTGCCTGACTAATCACTCCACCGTGCTGACTCCCCAGGATTGGGAAAGTAATCGCGGCTCCGGGAATCTCCGGTGCGCGCGGCCCGCCGGACAAATCCGGGCGACACCGCCTACGCTGGGGTCGTGCCCGACGATGACGGAGACCGGCCCGCCCGCGTCGAGGACGTGCACGAGCTGGCGCTGACGATGCCGCACGTGACCGTCGAGCACGGGACCGGCGACAATCCGATCTACCAGGTGGGCGGGAAGTCGTTCGTCTTCTTCCGCAACCCGAGGCCGGACGCGGCCGACCCGGACACCGGGGAGCGCTACGCGGACGTGATCGTCTTCTGGGTCGACTCGCAGGCGGACAAACAGGCGCTGGTCCAGGACGAGTCGTCCCCGTTCTTCACCACCGCCCACTTCAACGGCCACCCGTCGGTCCTGCTGCGGGCCGGCCGGATCGGCGAGCTCACCCGGCACGAACTGGCCGAGGTGATCCAGGACGCGTGGCTGTCCCGCGCGTCAGCGCGCAGAGCGGCGACCTGGCTCGCCGCACATCCCTCGTCGTGATCCGCGGCGGCCATCCGCCGCCAAAGCGACCCCGCGAGCAGGTGCCCGCCGGGTCGCGGGCCGCCGGTGGATGGGGTCGCGCTCCTCGTGGCCGCTCCGGATCAGCCCGGCGAGCCGCCGATTTCAGGGAACCGCTCGACCGGGAACGTCTCCACCTGCGGGCTGCGCTGCTGGACGAGGAGCCCGCCGTCCACCACGAGCGTGGCACCGGTGACGTAGGCGGATTCGTCGCCGGCGAGGAAGAGCGCCGGGCCGACCAGGTCCTGGGCCGCGCCGCTCCGGCCGAGAGGCACGGTCTCGTCCCGCAACCGGAGGGCCGCGGGCTCGAAGTGGGGCGGCCTCGTCGCGATCAGCCCGGGCACGAGGGCGTTCACCCGGATCCCGTACGGGGCGAGGTCGAGCGCCATCGAACGGGTGAGTCCCTCCACGCCCGCCTTGGACGCGTCATAGGCGACCATCCCCCGGTGCGCCCGGGTGGCCCCGCCGCTGGACATGTTGATGATGCATCCCGCCCGCCGGGGCGCCATCACGGCGGCGGCCCGGCGGCCGCACAGGTACTGGCTCTTGAGGTTGGTGTCCAGGAAGTGGTCCCACCACTGCTCGTCGGAGTCCAGGAAGTGCCGCTGGATGGTCACCTCGCCCGCGTTGTTGACCAGGATGTCGACGGTGCCGTGGCTCGAAAGCACCGTGTCGAAGAGCCGGTCCACGTCCGCCGAACGGCTGACGTCCGCGCCGACGCCGATCGCCGCCCCGCCTTCGGAGACGATCTCGCCGGCGGCCTTCTCCGCCGCGGCGCCGTCGATGTCCGCGATGACGACGCGGGCCCCCTCGTCGGCGAAGCCGACGGCGATGGCGCGGCCGATCCCGTGCGCACCGCCGGTGACGATCGCCACCCGGTCTGCGAGCCGTCCCGATGCACCGCTCATGACCACCCCTTCGGGGGTTCCCGATCTTTGGATCCCATATGAGCTTCGAGGGTATGGAGTCGTCAGGCGGGCGTCAAGATCAAAGCATGCTATATCGGCATTTAGCGTGCGATATCCATCTACCGCAACCACCAAGAGAGGCATGTACGGCGAGATTTCGGATCCGAGATGAACGCCGCCTCGCGCAGAAGCGGCGACATCGCCTGGATGTCAGGAGAGCGGCGTCCGCCACGCTTCTCGCGTCCGCCACGCGTCCGGCTTCGCGCGTCCGGGGTCCGCCACGCGTCGCGCGTCCCGCGTGCCCGGTGGCGCGGCGGCAAGGCCAGGCGACCCTGGCGTCGACTTCACACCGACGTGGTCGGCGCGCTCATGGCCTCGGCCGGGGCGGCCGCGTCCGGCCATGGTCCGCTCAGATCGGCCGCGCCCGGCCACGATTTGCTCAGATCAGCCGCGGGGGAAGCAGCCGGAAGCGTACCTGCTGCCCTGGACGGGCCTGGGCCATGAGATCGACGCTCTCGGGATCGGCCACGGCCACGACCGGATAACCGCACGTGGTGGGGTGATCGACATGAAGCATGATCGGCTGGCCGTCCGGCGGGATCTCTATCACGCCGCGGATCGCCGGTTCCGACGGCGACTCGGTGGTGATCGCGCGGGCCACCGGCGGACCCGTGAAACGGATGCCGACGCGGTCGCTGTCCGGGGTGACGGTATAGGGCGCGCCGCCCAATGAACGCAACCCATCCGGGGTGAACCAGTCGTGCCGTGGCCCCAGCGTCGCACGAACCCGGATCTCGACCGGCCATCCGGCGACCGGTGCCAGGTCGACGCGAGGATCGTGGTCGGCCTGGGCGCCGATGTGCAGCTCGTCTCCTTCCCCGAGCATGCCGGTGCCCAGGCCGGCGGCCAGGTCGGTGGCGCGGGACCCGAGCTCGCACGGTGTGTCGATCCCGCCGCGCACGCTCAGGTAGGTGCGCAGCCCTTGAGCCGGGCTGCCGAGCGCGATCTCGGCGTCCCGGGGCACCCACAGGACGGCGTTCATCCCGGCGGGCCGCCCGCCCACCACGATGGGACACGGCGCGCCGGTCAGGGCGACGGTGGCGGCCCTGGCGAACATGGCGGTGAACCCGCCGCACGTGATCTCGACGCAGGCGGCGGTCTCGGGGTTGCCGACCAGCCGGTTGGCCAGCGTGAAGCTCCGGCGGTCGGCTGCCCCGCCCGGAGCGATGCCCCACTCTCCGTAACCGGGCCGCCCGAGATCCTGTACGGTGGCCAGCGGCCCCGGCCGGATCACCTTGATCATCCGGGTTCCCGGAGGAACCGCACGCGTGTGCCCGGTGCCAGCAGGGCGGACGGCCTGCGCGTCAAGTCCCACAGCTCGTCTGAGGTATGCCCGATGACCTGCCAGCCGCCCGGGCCCGTACGCGGATAGACGCCGGTGAAGACATCCGCGAGGGCCACCGATCCCTTCGGCACCGAGAGGCGGGGGGAGCGGCGGCGCGGCACGCGCAACGCCGGGTGCCCGCCCGCGAGGAAGTAGAAGCCGGGCGCGATGCCGATCAGCGCGACGACATAGGAGCACGAGGAGTGACGCCGGATGACCTGCTCGGCGTCGAGGCCGGTCAGGCCTGTCACCTCGGGCAGGTCCGCCCCGTCGTAGCGCACGCGGATGACGGCCTCCGGCCCCGCACCCTCGCCTTCGCCTTCTCCCGAGCCTTCGCCGAAGACGTGCGGCTCGAAGTCGCGGGCGCGGATGTCGGCCGCGGTTATGGCCGCTGTCGTCACGGCCGGGTCGAAGCTCACCAGGAGGGAGCGGGCCGCCGGCACGGATTCGATCAACCCCGAGGGGGGATCGCGGCGCAGCGCCGCGTGCAGGCCGAGCACCTCGGACAGATCCGTCAGCTCGACGAGCAGAGCACTCGGACCATAGACGTGAACCCGCACGGGCACCACGTCTCAGGCGTCCGCCGGCGTCGTCACGTCCGCTGGCGTTGCCACGTCCGCTGGCGTTGCCACGTTCGTCGGCCAGGCCGCCACGACGGTGAAGTGGGTGACCGTCTGCTCGAAGTTCGTCAAGGCGGCCTGGGCCGCCGTCTCCACGACCGCGTGATCGAGGTCATCCCCTGCGAAGGCGCGGATCGTCTCCAGCGACTCCCAATGCGTGATGACCTGGATCTCCACCTGGTCTTCTGACTCGCGCGTGAGGAGATACGCCGCGCTGCAGCCGTCCAGCCGGCGCAGCTCGGGCAGGACGGCGGCGTCGAAGTGTTCGGCGTAGCGCCCGGCACCCTCAAGGGTGGCGGACGCCTTCCATACTCTGGCGATCATCGGATCTCCTGTCTGGATCGCGAACTTCGGGCCGTACGAGGTGCTCGGCGGAGAGCAGGACAGGTTCGGGCTCACGGGCCGGCCGAGCGCCAGTCGCGCGCGATGCCGCCGACGGGGGACTGCTTGAGGCCGATCTGTACGCCGGTGAGGTCCTCGAAGCGCAGGAGCTCCTCCGTGCTGGTCCCGATGTGGCCACCACCGATGATCACGACCCCGGCTGTCTGCATCCAGCCCCCAAATGGGATCCGCATCCAGCCCGCGAATGGGATCCGAAAAGACACAGCCGAAGCCTAGATCTATCCCGTCTGAGGTGTAAAGCGCTCAGGAAAGCCCAATTTGGGATCCGAGGCGACGACCGGGACTGGCTCAGGGACGAGGGCCGTAGGCTGGACGCACGCCATGGAAGGAGACCGGCACGTGACGGTGCACCGGATGCGGATCGACGCGCTCATAGGACGCCCGAGCCGCTCCCTCAGCTCTGACCTGCCTCGCCGCACCACGTGTGCGGCCCCTTCCGGCTCGGGCAGACGATGACGCCCGCCATGCTCGGCCGCGACGACCACACGCGGCCGATGCCCGCGATCGCGTCCGACGACACGGCGATCACCACGAAAGCCGACCAGATCGCGCAGGCCATCGAAGAGATGATCGTCGCCGGACGTCTGGCGCCGGGCACCGTGCTGCGCCAGGACGAGCTGTCGCACCGGTTCGGCGTCAGCCGTACGCCGATCAGGGAGGCGCTACGGCAGCTCGCGGCGGTGGGCCTGGTGTCGTTCACGCCCAATCGAGGCGTGCGGGTGCGCGCGCTCGATCGCGACGAGTGGGCTCAGACGTTCCTCGCCCGGGCGGCGCTGGAAGGCGCCGCCGCCGAGCTCGCCGCCCAGCACCTGACCGACGAATGCCTCGCCGAGATGGACGCGGCGAATGCGGAGTTCAGCCGGCAGACGGCGCTCCTGCGGGACCCTGGGGTGTCGGGGAGCGAGCGCGAGCGGGCATCGTTCGCGTGGGTCGCCGCGAACGAGGACTTCCACACCGCGATCATCCGGGCCGCGGGCGCGCCCCTGTTCGAGCGGCTGATCGCGGGGCTCAGGCGGGTCTTCTCCGGCGAGGCCCGGTGGTCGCCCGGCTCGCCGGCCGACAAACTGTACGAGACCAACCTCCGGCAGCACGAGGCGATCCGGCACGCGCTGGCCGTGCGGAACGGCCCGGCCGCCCGCATCCTGGTCCAGGACCACATCATGGACTCCTGGCATCTCCTTCAAGCCGTCCTGGACGAGCCCTCCTCATAACGGACGAGCCCTCCCCATAGCGCCAGCTCCGGAAAGCTGCCCGCACGAAGGCCTCATCGAGCGGGACGCCGCACGAAGGCCTCATCGAGCGGGACGCGTTTGTACCGGCGGACGGCTTCGATGACGGCTCCGGCACCAACCGCAGGCTGGACCAGACTGTCCCCGCGCTCGGCCCGTGGCCTTGCTGCGAGGCCGGACAGCTCGTCGTTCCCGGCCGCTGCCGGGAACCGGCCCGTACGGCGACACCGCGAGCCCGTGGCGGGCTCGTACAGGCGGCGTGGCTTGGCGGTCAGCGGCGGGGCCCAGCGGGGTGGCCCGGCGGTCAGCGGGGTGGCCCGGCGGTCAGTGGGGTGGCCCGGCGGTCAGTGGCGGGGCCTGGTGGTCAGTGGCGGCCGATGGAGCCGACCCAGCTCTCCGTGAGGACGTCCAGCATCTCGTCGCGCCCGGCGCCCCAGGTCCCCGGTTTCCAGTAGCGCGCGACGTGGTCGAGCTCGGTGATGGCGATGACGCCCCGGAGGTGGCGGGTGCCGGCGGGGAACCGGCCCGCACGGTCGAGCCCCTCCTGGATGTCGCCGATGGCCTCGTTCAGCCACTCGTCGAGGAGCGTGCGGATCTCGGGATCGACGGCCGCGGCCTCGAAGGCGGCCGTGGTGTAGGGGCGGATCGCGTCCCAGCGTTCCGAGGTCGACGCGAGCCACCCGCGGATCCGCTCCGGCGAGCCGTCCTCGACCACGGCGACCAGCTCACGCTCGGTCGAGCCGTGCTCGGCGGAGGGGAGCCGGTCGAGCGCGGCGTTGAGCCGCTCCGAGACGAGGGCCTTCATCAGATCGACCTTGGAGGGGAAGTACGCATAGAAGGTGACCCGCGTCGTCCCCGCCGCCGACGCGATGTCGTCGACCGTCGTCGTCGCATAGCCCTTCGACCCGAACAGGTCGAGGCCGGCGTCGAGCAGGAGTTTCCGCGTCATCTCCTTCTGTGCCGCACGAAGCGTCGCCATCCCGCCAGCATAGAGCACGGCGGATGCGTTCTGCTCTTACTGATCGTTCTAAATACGTACTGCTTAAACTCTTGATGTTGTGTCAAGTGATGTGACACCTTGCACAACCAACAGGGCTCTTCGGCAAGAAAGAACATCGCAATGACGCAGACCGCTGCACGCAAGCAGGGCTACACCGCCACGGTGGTCGCCGGCTGCTTCGCCGTGCTTCTCGCGCAGGTGGCGTACTCGCTGCCCGGCGCGCTCAACGGGACCCTCCAGCAGGAGTTCCAGACCACCGGCGCCGAATTGACGTGGATCACGGCCGCCTTCGCCATCCCCATGGTCGTCTTCGAGCTGACCACCGGCGTGCTCGGCGACCTGTTCGGCCGCAAGCGGCTGCTGCAGGCAGGCGCGTTGCTGACCGTCGCCGGCTCGCTCGTCAGCTGCGTCGCCGGAACGGTCCAGGTCCTGTGGGCCGGGCAGGCCGTCGCGGGTCTCGGAGCCGCGATCCTCTACCCGATCTCGCTCGCCATGCTGGCCGCGGTCAGCCCGTCGCAGGAGGCCCGGTCCAAGGCCATCGCCGTCTGGGCCGGCTTCCTCTCGATCGGTGCGGCGATCTCCCCGCTGATGGGCGGGTGGCTGGCCGCGCAGGGCCATTGGCGGACGTCGTACATCGTGGTGATCACGGCGGCGGTCGTCTCGATCGTCATCACGCAGTTCGCCGCCGACTCCTCGGCGCCGGAGGGGCGCAAGCTGGACATTCCCGGCCAGGTCACGCTCGCCCTCGGTCTGATCGCCATCCTCTTCGCCGCCACGCAGGGCTCCGAGGCCGGCTTCGCCCGGCCCGAGATCATCGGCGCCTTCGCCGCGGGCCTCGTGCTCCTCGGCGCCTTCGTCGTCATCGAGTTGCGGGCCGACGTCCCGCTGCTGCACCTCGGCATCTTCGCCAACCGTTCGTACGCGATCGTGGCGATCGCCACGGTGGTCGGCATGTTCGCGTTTCTCGCGATCTGCTACTCGATGAGCATCTGGCTCGGCGCGATCCAGCACCAGAGCGCTCTGAAGATCGGCGTGCTGTTCCTCTTCATCCAGGGCCCGGCCTTCGTGCTGATGACGGCCGTCTCCCACCTGATCAGGAACTTCTCGCCGCGCTGGGTGCTCACCGCCGGTTTCGCCCTCATCGCCGTCAGCGGCGTCTGGTGCTCGACGTTCGACGTCCGCGACCTGGACTGGACGCAGTTCATCGGCCCGATGCTGGCCCTCGGTGTCGGCTTCGCGCTCACCGTCGGCTCGATCACGGCCGTCGCGATCAACACCGTTCCGCTGCGGCTGGCCGGCATGGCCAGTGCCACCACCAACCTGCTGCGCGACTTCGGCTTCGCCCTCGGTCCTGTGCTCATCGCCGCGTTCGCGGTCAGCCGGGCGAACGGCGACCTGAGCGCCGGCTTCGGCGGCGCGATCGGCGCGTCCGGGCTCGAGCCGCCGTACGCCGGCGTCGCCGGGGGCATCGCGCACGGGAGCGGCGCCATGGCGATCAACTCGATGCCGGTCGTGCCCGGCGCCGGTCCGGGCCTGCCGCCGGTGCCGATGCCGGAGAGCCTGCGCGTGCTCGCACTCGAATCGCTCGGCAGCGCCTACAGCCTCGCCTTCCTGGTCGCCAGCCTGTGTGCCGCCGCTGCCGCGGCGCTGACGCTGTTCGGGCTCTTCGGCTCGCAGCGGGCCGGCGCCGAGGCTTGACCCGACCTATACGGGTAGATTATTAACTTAATCCCTTGGATAATTGGTTTACATCATGTTAAATCTACGTGACCGCGGTCGCGCGCCGCGATGGAAAGGAGGGGCAGCGATGGGTGCCCACACCGCCGTCAACACCGTCCTCGGCCCCGTTCCCGCGCAGGAGCTGGGGGTCGTCGCGATTCACGAGGCCCTGCTGTCGGTGTTCCCGGGAGCGGAGCACGCGTTCGACGTCACCATCGACCGTGCCGAGATCTTCGAGACCCTGGCCGGGAAGCTGCGGGACTTCCGCAGGCACGGCGGCGGGACGATCGTCGACAGCACCGGCATGTTCCACGGGCGCGATGTGCGGCTGTACGAGGCCCTCTCGCGCACGACCGGCGTGCACATCGTCGCGTCGACAGGCCAGGGCCCCGAGGAGCTGCTCGGCGGCTACTTCCTGACGCCGCAGACCAACCCCCCGACGCCGTGGCCGGCTGAGAAGTTCGCCGACCTCTTCGCCAGGGAGGTCACCGAGGGCATGGTGGTTCCCCGCGTCGGGCGGCGGGGCGCCGCGGGCCTCGTGGCCACCGCCGCGACCGTCACGGGCATGACCGCGACCGACGAGAGCCTGTTCCGGGGTGCGGCCCGCGCCGCCCTGGCCACCGGTGTCCCGGTCTCCATCCGCTACGGGGACGATGCCGTGCGCGACCTCGAGGTCGTCCTGGACGAGAAGCTGCCGGCCGGCCGCGTCGCCGTCGGCGGGCTCGACCGTAAAGACGCCGTCGCCACGGGCGCGCCGCGCGACGTCGCCGCCCGCGGCGCGTACGTCGCCCTCGACCACGTGGGCGCCGAGGACGACACCCACGTCACCGGCGCCGAGCGGGCCGCCCTGGTCGCCGAGCTGATCGAGGCCGGGCACGGCGACCGGATCCTGCTGTCGAGCAACGCGACCGGCGTCGCCAAGGGCCACCCGCCCCGCGACGTGCCCTACCGCCACGTCCTGACCACGTTCGTCCCGCTGCTCCAGGCGCAGGGCCTCAGCGGCGAGGACGTCCGGCGGATCCTCGTGGACAACCCGCGCGACCTGCTGTCGGTGCGCTGAGCGCGCGCCAGCCCAAGACCATCAAGCTTTCCCGCAAAGGTGAACGTCGTGCCGAGAGTGAACACCGTCCTGGGGCCGATCCCGACCGAAGAGCTGGGTCTCGTGGCCGTCCACGAGCACATCGGGTACGGCATGCCGGGCTCCGAGCTGGACACGAAGTGGTGGAAGACCCCGGAGCAGCGCTACGAGGAGACCGTACCGAAGCTGCGCCGGTTCCATGAGTACGGCGGCGGCACGTTCGTCGACGCGACCGGCATCTGCAACGGCCGGGACGTCGACTACTACCGGTCGCTGTCCGCGAAGACCGGCGTGCACATCGTGGCGAGCACCGGCTTCGTCGGCGGCGACACGGCGCTGCCGTTCTTCGCCCGGGCGAGCGTGGACTACCTGGCCGGGCACTTCGTCCACGAGATCACCGCCGGCATCGGCGGCACCGGCGGCCGCGCCGGCGTCATCAAGGTCGGCGTGAGCCGCGGCGGCCGGATGACGGACCTGGACAAGCGCATCTACCGCGCCGCCGCCCGCGCCGCCCTGACCACCGGCGTCCCCGTCCTGACCCACCTCGCGATCGACGCCGAGAACGCGATCGCGATCTTCGAGGCGGAGGGCCTGCCGCTCGACCGCGTCCTGTTCGGGCACGTGGACGACGGGGTGAACGCCGATAAGACGCGCGACACCTGGATCGCGGAGCAGGGCGGCCGGGTCGGGTTCGACACTTTCGGCTACGAGACCGAGCTGGAGGACCCGCCCTTCTGGGCCCGTCCGCGCAAGGAGCGGCTGGAGCACTTCCTCCGCTTCATCGGTCAGGGGCACCTGGGCAAGGTGCTCGCGTCCGCCGACGCCAACTGCAGCCCGCTGGGCTGGCCGGGAGTGAAGGGCCACACCGTCAACTACATCTTCGAGGACCTCATCCCCGACCTCCGCGCCGCCGGTCTCGACGAGGCCGCGATCCACACCATCTTCGTCGGCAACCCCGCAGACTTCCTCACGATCCAGAACTGACAAGGACACCAAGCGCATGCGGTCCTCAGACCTGAAGAACCTGAACATCGTCGTCGTCGGCGCGGGGTACGGCGGCGCGGCCGCGGCCAAGGCCCTGGACCTGCTCGGCGCCACCGTCGACGTCTACGAGCAGGCGAGCCGGATCCGCGAGGTCGGCGCCGGCATCGGCCTGCGGCCGTCCACCATGGACCGGTTCCGCCAGTGGGGCGTCTTCGACGCGATCGCGAAGGTGAGCTCGCCGAGCGACTACTTCGAGATCCTCACCGCCACCGCCGACCCGATCATGAAGGAGGTGTGGCCGGAGATCGACACCTTCGGCGAGAAGACCCGCCTGATCCACCGCGGGGACTTCATCGAGGCTCTCCTGGGCGTGCTCCCCGAGGGCATGGTGCACCTGGGCCACAAGCTGGAGAGCGTCAGCGACGAGGGCGACAGGGCGACGCTGACCTTCGCCAACGGCCGGTCGGTCACCGCCGACCTGGTGGTCGGCGCCGACGGCATCAAGTCGGTCGTGCGCGGGCAGTTGTTCGGCGGCAACCAGCCGGTGTTCTCCGGCGAGCACGCCTACCGCGCGGTGATCTCCGTCGACGACGCCTGCGGGATGGCCGTGGACGACAACCTCCGGATGTACATCGGCCGGGGCACGAAGGTCTACCTCCTGCCGCTGCGCCGGCGCGGCCAGGTCTCGTTCGACATCACCGCCCTGTGCGCGGACGGCACCTGGACGCCGGAGGTCACCAAGGACGACCTGCTGAAGACCGTCGAGGGCTTCGACGAGCGGATCGTGGAGATCACCCGCGGCCTCGACATGGACGCCGTCAACTGCCGCGGGGTCTACGACATCGACCCGGTCGGCACGTGGCACTCGGACTCCGTCGTCCTCGTGGGCGACGCGGCCCATTCGATGCTGCATCACCAGGGCCAGGGCGCGAACTCGGCGATCCTGGACGCCGGCGCCCTCGCCGACGCCCTCAAGGAGGCCGGCTCCGTCAAGGAGGCGCTGGCGCACTACCAGGCCACCCGCAAGCCGGTGACCGACGAGCTGCAGCGGATCTCGCGCCAGGGCTGGACCGATGACGAGATCGACGACGTCTTCCCCGGCCAGAAGCCCGCGTATCAGAAACTGGAGGCCTGACGCCCATGCCACTGCACCCCGACATCGCCCAGGTCCTCGCGGCACTGCCGGCGCCGCCGCCCGGTCCGCTGAACCCGGAGGCGATGCGCGCCGGCGAGGAGTCGCAGGTCCCGCCCGTGGCCGAGCGCCTGCCGCTGCACTCCGTCGAGGACGCCATGGCGGGCGAGGTCCCCGTACGCGTCTACACGCCGGTCGAGGCCGCCGCGTACGGCCTGCTGATCTACTTCCACGGCGGCGCGTTCTTCCTCGGCAGCCTGGAGACGCACGACCACGTCGCGCGCGCCCTCGCCAAGGAGACCGGGCTCAAGGTCGTCTCCGTCGGCTACCGGCTGGCGCCCGAGGACGCCTTCCCCGCCGGTCTGGAGGACTGTCACGCCGCGGTCCGCTGGGCCGCCGCGAACGGCGAGACCCTGGGCTGGGACGGCACGACGCTGGCCGTCGCCGGTGACAGCTCGGGCGGCACTTTCGCCGCGGCCGTCGCCGCCATGGCCCACGACGAGGGATTCGGCCGCATCACCCACCAGGTCCTCCTCTACCCGTCGCTCGACCTCGACTTCGACGTGGACCGCTACGCCTCGCTGCGCGAGAACGCCGCCGGCTACGGCCTGGAGACCGCGGGGCTGAAGCCGTTCAACGCCTTCTACCTCGACGGCGGCGCCGACCCGGCCGATCCGCTGGTCTCGCCGATCAAGCGGGCCGACCTCACCGGACTGCCGCCGGCGCTGATCGTGACCGCGGAGTGCGACCCGCTGCGTGACGAGGGCGAACAGTACGGCCGGCGCCTCACGGAGGCCGGAGTCGAGGCCACGGTGAGCCGCTACGAGGGCGCCAACCACGGGTTCGTGGCGAACTTCTCCTGGATCCCGGCCTACCACCGGGTCTTCGAGGAGACGGCCGCCTTCCTGAAGGGCAGGTCATGACGCAGGTTCATCCCCTGGTCTCGCCGTGGGGCCGGTTCGGTCTGTACAGCTTCTTCGTCGACGCCCCCGAGCCGGCCATCGTCGACACGGGGATCGCCTCCTCGCCCGCCGAGGGCATGGCCCCCGCGCTGGAGGCCATCGGGCGCCGCATCGAGGACGTGCGCTGGATCCTGCTGACCCACGGTCACATCGACCACGTCGGCGGCGCCCACGCCCTGTGGGAGCTCACCGGCCGGCGCGCGCAGGTGGTCATCCACGAGGCCGACGCCCCGCTGCTGCGCTCGCGCCGGGCGCACGTGGAGGAGTACCTCCACGGCCGGGCGCGATACCTGAACGACCCCGAGGGCGCGGCGAAGGTGTCGGCCGCCGCCGACGCGGTCATCTCCGGCGAGATGGAGCCGGCCATGCTGCTCAAGGGCGGCGAGACCCTTTCGCTCGGCGGCGACGTCACCGTCTCCGTCCACTCGGTCCCGGGTCACACGCCCGGATCGGTGGCCTATGTGATCGACGGTCAGCGCGCGGTGTTCGCCGGCGACGCCGTCCAGGTCCACGGGGCCGCCAACGGCTTCCCCGGCTACGCGGACCCGGTCGCGTACCGTGCCGGCCTGCGGTACCTGCGCGACGAGGTCCGTCCGCGGCACCTGTACCTCGGGCACCCGTACCGCCGCGCGGACGGCAGGCCGTACGGCGTCGAGCTCGACGCCGGCCAGGCCAGGGAGGCGCTCCAGGAGAGCCTGGACATCGAGGCCGGTGTCAGCGAGGCCGCCTGCCGCTGCCTGCGGGACGGCCTGGCGGAGACGGACTCGCCGTACTCCCCGTTCGCCCCCGCCGCCGAGACGCTCGGCTACACCGGCGACCCCGCGCTGGAGCCGTCGCCGTTCTTCACATCGATGCACGGCTACCGCACACGCGTGGACCACACAGGACAAGGAACTTCGCACTCATGACCGACTTCCAGACGATCCGGGCGGGCGAGCAGACGATCGCCGTCCGCAAGGACCTGCGGGTGCCGATGCGCGACGGCGTCACCCTCGCCGTGGACGCCTACCACGGTACGGAGGACAGGCCGCGCCCGGCACTGATCGCGATGAGCGCCTACGGCAAGGAGCTGCAGGCCCTCGCCCTCACCACGCCGCCGCAGCGCCGCCCCAGCCCCATGTGGGACGGCTGCATCGAGGCCGGTGACATCGCGCGCGTCGTCCAGGAGGACTACGTGCACGTCATCGGCGACATGCGCGGCACCGGCGACTCCGGCGGCGTGATGATCGGCAACTACAACGCCGGCGGCGTCCCCCAGGGCCAGGACCTGTACGACCTCATCGAATGGGTCGCCGGGCAGCCGTGGTGCGACGGGAACATCGGCATGATCGGCATCTCCTACTTCGGGTCGATGCAGGTGCTCGCCGCGGCCGAGCGGCCGCCGCACCTGAAGGCGATCTTCGTCAGCGGCGGCCATTTCGACTTCTACGAGACCACCTACCACGGCGGCGTCATGTGGTTCATGCCGCGCGCCGCCCGCGAGGGACGCGGCGGCGACTCCGGCATCGCGCACACCGACGTCAGGTCCCGCATGCGGGAGGTCCACTCCCCGGAGGAGCTTGAGAAGCTCGTGGACGAACGGCTCCGGGACCCGGACGTGGCCGCGTGGCCGAACCTCGTGCACGTGCTGAGATACCCGAACAACCGCGAGCTCTGGTTCGACATCGTGATGAACCACCTCGACGGGGAGTGGTACGAGGAGCGCAACCCCGTCGCGCTGGCCGCGAACATCGACATCCCGGTCTATCTGCAGATCGACCAGGGGCGCGGCTGGACCGTGGACGGCCACATCGAGCTGTTCGACGTGCTGAAGGGGCCCAAGAAGCTGGACATCGGCTCCTACCCGCCGATGCAGTCGCGGCCCTGGATCGAGGAGCACGACAAGATGTTCCGCTGGTACGCGTACTGGCTGAAGGGCATCGACGACGGCATCATGGACGAGCCGGCCGTGAGCGTCTTCGTGGAGGGCACGCGTGAGGTGGTCACCGCGGAGCGGTGGCCGCCGAAGAAGATCGAGTACAAACCGCTGTACCTGCGCCCGCGTCACAAGCTCGCCACCGAGCCTGAGCTGATGGGCGCGGAGCACGCCGCCCCGGACGGCTTCTACCAGGCGCCGCTGACGGTGACCGACAGGGTGGAGATCGTCAGCTGGAGCACCGCGCCGTTCGAGGAGCCCGCGGAGCTCATCGGCACCGGTGCGGCGCACCTGTTCGCCGAGATCGACCAGGATGACACGAACTTCATCATGCGGCTGTGGGACGTCGCCCCGGACGGAGGCCGCCGGCTGATCACCACCGGCTTCCTCAAGGCGTCACACCGCGAGCTGGACGACCGGACGAGCGATGGCAATCCGTACCATCCGCACACCCGCGCCGTGCCGGTGCAGCCCGGGAAGATCGAGGAGTACGTCCTGCGGCTCTACCCGTTCGCGGCGACGGTCGCCCCCGGTCACCGTCTGCTGGCGGAGCTGTCCAACGACGAACCGCCGGCCGACGCGCACAACGCGCTGCTGCCGCCGGACGCGTTCCACCTGCCGGTGGGCCGCCCCGTCACCCACAAGATCTATCGCGACGCCGCTCACCCGTCCCGGCTCGTGCTGCCGTTCACGAAGGGGTAGCCGATCACGGGGTCCGCGTGCCCGGCTGGAGATCCCGCCGGCTTCAGCCGGAGCGGGCGAGATCGGCCTCGACGGCGCCCGCGGCGCGGGAAAGGGCGTCGACCAGGGCCGGCAGCCGGAGCCGGTGGTAGCGGCCGCTCGGCATCGACACCGACAGGCCGGCGAGGGCCTGCCCGTCGGGGGCCCGGAGCGGCACGCCGAGCGCCACCACACCGCGCTCCGAGCGGCCCTGGTTGAGCGCGAACCCGTTGCGCCGCACCCGGGCCAGCTCGGCCCGCAGCCTGTCCAGATCGGGCCGCTCCACGGGCCGGCCGGCGTACCGCTCGGCCGGGTAGACCGCCGCGAGCTCCTCGCCGGTCAGCTCGGCCAGCAGGAGCAGCCCCGCCGTGGTGCGGTGGGCCGGGAACACCATGCCCTCGCGGGAGCCCACCCGCAGGCTCTGCGAGCACTCGACGCTGGCGATGAACCGGACCGTGTCCCCGGTGCGCACCGCCACGTTGACGGACTCGTCGAGGACGCCGGCCAGCCGGTGCAGGTGCGGCAGGGCCGCCGCCCGCAGCCGGGACGCGACCGAGGGGGAGTGGGCGGCCAGCTCCAGGACCGGACCGGCCCGGTAGAGGCGCCGATCGTCCTGGACCGCGAAGTCGCGGTAGACCAGCATCGCGAGCAGCCGGTGCGCGGTGGAGCGGGCCACGCCCAGCCGCTCGGCCACCTCCGAGACCGTCAGCTCGCCCTCCAGCTGCAGCATCGCGGCGATCCGCAACGCGTGATCGACACTGTTGATCAGATAGGTCGGCGGGCTCTTCAGCGGCTTGTCCATGACCTCCCTCGCGATTCTGCACAGCAGAATTAGCAGTTCTGCACAGCACGACAGGAGCAAGATTAGCCGTATGAGCACCCCTGTGACCACGCCCGATTCCCCGGTGCGGCTCCGTGCGACCGACGCGCCGGGCCAGCCCGACGTCACCCCCGCGCTCGACCGCCTGTACCGCGGTTTCGAACGGGAGCTGCTGGTGCCGCTGTGGACGGAGATCGGCGACCTGATGCCGGCGCATCCCCGTTCGCACGCGGTGCCCCACCTGTGGCGCTGGGAGAGCCTGCGCGCGCTCGCCGAGCAGGCCGGAGGCCTCGTCCCGGTCGGCCGCGGCGGCGAACGGCGGGCGATCGCGCTGGCGAATCCGGGCCTGGGCGGCCGTCCCTTCGCCACCCCCACGCTGTGGGCCGCGATCCAGTACCTGATGCCCGGCGAGGACGCCCCTGAGCACCGCCACACCCAGCACGCCTTCCGCTTCGTCGTCGAGGGCCAGGGCGTGTGGACGGTCGTGAACGGCGACGCCGTCCCGATGCGCCGCGGCGACTTCCTGCCGCAGGGCGGCTGGAACTGGCACGCCCACCACAACGCGACCGACCAGCCGATGGCCTGGATCGACGGGCTCGACATCCCCTTCCAGTACGCCTCCGAGACGCAGTTCTTCGAGCTCGGCCGCGACGAGATCAGCGACGCCGAGCGGATCACGCCCGAACGCTCCCGTTCCGAGCGGCTGTGGGGCCATCCGGGGCTGCGTCCGCTGTCCGCCGGCGAGCTCGCCCCGGGCACCCCGCTGCTGTCCTACAAGTGGGAGTTCACCGACCGCGCCCTGATCGACCAGCTCTCCCTCGAGTCCCAGGGCTTCGGCGGCACCGTCGAGCCCGGCCACGCCGCCGTCCGCTACACGAACCCGGCCACCGGTGCCGACGTCCTGCCCACCATCCGGGTCGAGATGCACCGCGTCGTCCGCGGCGCGGAGACCGCCCCGGTCCGCGAGACCGGATCGTCGGTCTACCAGGTGTTCGACGGCTCCGGCAGCGTCACCGTCGGCGACAGGACCTGGTCGGTCACCCGCGGCGACCTGTTCGTCGTCCCTTCCTGGCAGTCCTTCTCCGCCCGGTCCGAGTCCGGCGCCACCGACTCCGACTCGGGCGCGCTGGACCTGTTCCGGTTCAGCGACGCCCCGATCCTCGAAGCCCTCCAGCTCAACCGCACCCGTATCGAAGGGACCACCCGATGAAGCTCGCCACCCTCCGCGTCAACGGCTCGACCCGGGCCGTGCGACTCGACGGTGACCGGCTCGTCGACCTCGGCGCCACCGACCTCGGCGAGCTCTTCTCCCGGGACGGCTGGGCCGAGCGGGCCGCGGCCGCTGACGCCCTCAGGACCTATCCCGTCGAGGGCGCGGACTTCGCGCCGGTCGTCCCGCGCCCCTCGAAGGTCGTCTGCGTGGGACTCAACTACAAGAACCACATTCAGGAGATGGGCCGCGACCTTCCGCAGTACCCCACCCTGTTCGCGAAGTTCGCCGACTGCCTCATCGGCGCCACCGACCAGATCGCCCGCCCTGAGGAGACCACCGAGTTCGACTGGGAGGTCGAGCTCGCCGTGGTGATCGGCGCGCCGGTCCGCCGTGCCAGGGGCGCCCAGGCCGAGGCCGCGATCGCCGGCTTCACCGTGCTCAACGACATCACCTGCCGGGACTGGCAGTTCCGCACCCGCGAGTGGCTGCAGGGCAAGATGTGGGACTCCTCCACCCCGGTCGGCCCGTACGTCGTCACCCCGGACGAGCTGCCCGGCGGCGTACGCCCGCGACTCGATGTCAAGCTCAGCGTCGGCGGCGCGGTCATGCAGCACGACAACACCGGCGACCTGCTCTTCGACCCGGTCTCGCTGGTGGAGTACATCTCGACGGTGGTGCGCCTCAACCCCGGCGACATCATCGCCACCGGCACCCCCGGCGGCGTCGGCCACGCCCGCGACCCCAAGCGCTACCTGACCGGCGGCGAGCGCGTCGTCTCCGAGATCCAGGGCATCGGCCGGCTCGACAACACCGTGGCAGAGGAGGGCACAGCCTGATGCGCCGTACCTTCGAGGATGCGCTGAGCTGGAGCGCGGCGGGCACCGGACGGCTGCTCGGCGCCGTCGCCGGGTGGGGTGAGGAGCAGTACCTCGCTCCGTCCGGGCTGCCCGGCTGGACCCGCAAGCACCTGGTGGCGCACGTGGCGGCGAACGCCGACGCGCTGGGCAACCTGGTGCGCTGGGCCGCGACCGGCGAGAAGACCCCGATGTACGCCTCGTTCGAACAGCGCGACGCCGACATCGCGGCCGGTTCCGCGAAGCCGGCCGCCGAGCTGGCCGCCTGGCTGCACGAGTCCGCGGACCGGCTCGCCGCCGGCGCCGCCGCCCTGAGCCCAGGACAGTGGGCCGCCGAGGTGGTCACTGCCCAGGGCCGTGCGGTCCCCGCGACCGAGATCCCGTGGCTGCGGTCGCGCGAGGTCTGGGTGCACGCCGTCGATCTGGCGGCCGGTGTCCGCTTCGCCGACCTTCCCACCGGTTTCCTCGCCGCGCTGGCCGACGACATCGCGGGCAAGCGCCGCAACGCTCCCGGGCCCGCGGTCGTCCTCACCGCCGCTGACACCGGCGACCGCTGGGAGCTGCCCGGTGAGAACGACGTCACCGCGATCACCGGTTCGCTCGCCGAGGTCACGGCCTACCTCGCCGGCCGTCCGCACGCCCTGACGACGACCGGCGGCGGGCCCGCTCCGACACTGCCGGCGTGGTTGTGAACGAGCACGACACCGAGGAGAACGACGTGACCACCCGGACGTCCGCGAGCCCCGTCGACGTCCTGATCGTCGGAGGCGGCATCGGCGGCCTCAGCGCCGCCTTCGCCCTCGCCCGCGAGGGCCTGCGGGTGCGCGTGCTGGAGCGGGCCGACGAGTTCGGCGAGGTCGGCGCCGGTCTGCAGATCGCGCCCAACTGCACCCGCATCCTGCACGACTACGGCCTGCTCGACGAGGCCAAGGACCTCGGCGTGCTGCCGGGGAGCATGGTGATGCGCGACGCCGTGGACGGTGGCGAGCTGACCCGCCTGGACCTGGCCGACCTGGAACGCGAGTACGGCTTCCCGTACATGGTCATCCACCGCAGCGACCTGCACGGCATCTTCCTGCGCGCCTGCCGGCGCACGGGAGTGGACCTGATCACCGGCGCCCGGGTCAGCGGCTACGAGAACACCGCGACCGGTGCCCGGGTGCTGCTGGCGGACGGCCGCGCCGACGAGGCCCGGGTGGTCATCGCCGCCGACGGCCTGCACTCCGTGGCACGCGGGCTCCTGGCCGACGACGAGCCGGTCAGCTCCTCCTACGTCGCCTACCGCGCCGCCATCCCCATCGAGCAGGCCGGCCGCGAGGTGGACCTCGGCGAGGTCTCGGTCCACGTCGGCCCGCGCTGCCACTTCGTCTGCTACGGGCTGCGCGGCGGCGAGATGCTCAACCAGGTCGCGGTCTTCCAGTCTCCCAAGGCCCTCGCGGGCGAGGCTGACTGGGGCACTCCGGACGAGCTCGACGACGCCTTCGCCGCGACCTGCCCGGACGTCCAGGCCGGCATCCCGCTGATGTGGCGCGACCGCTGGTGGCGGATGTTCGACCGCGACCCCATTATGACGTGGGTCGACGGCAACATCGCGCTGCTCGGCGACGCCGCCCACCCGCCGCTGCAGTACATGGCGCAGGGCGCGGTCATGGCCATCGAGGACGGCTGGGTGCTCGCCAAGCACGTCGCCGCGCGCCGCGCCGCGAACGGCCCTGCCGACTGGCAGGGCGCCCTCGCGGCCTACGAGGCCGTCCGCCCGGAGCACTGCCGGCGCGTCCTGACCACGGCCCGCGCCTGGGGCGAGCTGTGGCACCTGGACGGCGTCGCCCGCCTCCAGCGCAACGCGCTCCTGCGAGCCCGCGACACCTACGACTACTCCTTCATCGATTGGATCTACGGCCCGACGGCGCTGACGCCGGAGGAGGAGCCGCCGATGTTCGCGCCGATCCCACTGGATTCCGCCGACGTCCGCGACCCGGCCGGCAGGTCCGATCCCTCCCCGATGCCGGCCGGACACCGGCCAGGAGCCTGACGAGCCCGAACCGTGTTCCGGGCGTGATCCGATCGCGGCAGGATCATCATCATGAGAAGGCTGATCACGGCTTTGGTGGTCTGTGGCGCGCTGCTGACGAGCGCGGCTCTCGCGCAGGCGGAGGCCAAGGACCCCGTCCAGGCGCTGCGGGCCGTTCTGGCGGCCGGCCGCGGCGTGCAGTTCAGCGAGACGTCCACCCTTGCTGACGGCGCGGGTGAACGCCGGCGCAGAGGGGTCTTCGAGCTCGACGCCAAGGGCGCCGTCAAGGCCCTGGACGTCACCATCACCGGGGGCGAGCACGGTCCCGAACGGGCCATCGGCTTCAACCACGACATCGGCGGCACGGCCTACCGATCCGGCGGCCGCATAGGAAAGTGGCTGAGGAAGGGCAAGACCTGGTGGAAGGATGCCCACCAGCTTCACCTCTGGCATACCGAGCTGCTCGGCCACGACGAGCAGGTCGTCAACCCGGCCGAGCCCGCGGTCCTGGCCGCCCTGCTGAAGAACGGGCAGCGAAGCGGGAATGCCGTCACCGGCGCGATCACGCTCAAGCAGCTTGAGCAGGTCTCCCGCTGGGCTGAGCACTCGACCCACGCCGGCTGGGATCCGGACGTCGAGCTCGTCTACACTGTCACACTGACCCCCGGGAGCCTGGTCAGCAGGGTGCAGAGCACGTTCACCTTCGCCGGCGGGCTCGAAGAGCTGGAGGGCAAGACCCTCGACGTCGACACCCACTACAGCCGATGGGGCGGCAAGGTGTCGATCAAGGCGCCCGACCGGCGAGAGACGACCACCGAGCTCTGCGTCGAGGGCATCTGCAAGTGGCGCCTTCCGGGCTGACGACGATTCGACAGGAGACATCATGATCTTGGTGACCGGTGCCACCGGCAACATCGGCTCGCCGTTGGTGGCCGCGCTGGCCCAGGCCGGGCAGCAGGTACGCGCCCTGGTACGCGACCCTCGGCGCGTCACCCTGCCGCAAGGTGTCGAGCCCGTCACCGGCGACCTGAACGCGCCCGACAGCCTGACCGGCGCGCTGACCGGCGTACGGGGAGTGTTCCTGCTGCCGGGATACGCGGACACTCCCGCCTTGCTGGCCCACATGCGCCAGGCCGGGGTGGAACGGGTCGTCCTGCTGTCGAGCGGCTCGGCCGCGCTCGCGGACATGGGCAACGCCGTCTCCCGCTACATGACGCTGGCCGAGCGCGACGTGCGCGAGTCGGGCCTGCCGTGGACGTTCCTGCGGCCCCGGGCGTTCATGTCCAACGCCCTGCGCTGGCTGCCGCAGCTCCGGGAGGGCGACCTGGTACGCGTGCCGTTCGCCGGGGTGGCCGCGGCCGCCATCGACCCCGCCGACATCGCGGCCGTGGCCGCCCTGGCGCTGACGGGCGACGGGCATGCGGGCCGGATCTACGACCTGACCGGCCCGGACTCGCTGCTGCCCGCCGACCAGGTCGCCGTGCTGGCCGACGTGCTGGGCAGGGACCTGCGCTGCGAAGCCCTGCCGGACGCGGAGGCCCGCGCCGAGATGGAGGCGAGCATGCCGGTCGAGTACGTCGACGCCTTCTTCAGCTTCTACGCCGACGGCACGCTCGACGAGTCGCAGGTCCTGCCGACCGTGCACGAGGTGACCGGACGCCCGTCCCGCACGTTCGGACAATGGGCGCAGGCACACGCCGAAGCCTTCCACTGACCTCGTACGGGGCATTTCGTCCTGCAGCGGCTCGTCTACGAGGGGACGTCCCCCGCGTCGTCGACGATGCCCACGCCCTCTCTCCCCATCAGATCGCGGACCGCTTCCACGCCGACGCCTGTACTTATCCGGGAGAGAGGGAAAGGTGCCCAGGCCATGTTCCTACGGCGTGATCGTGCTGGAGCTCCACACCGCCTGATCGGCACAGGGCCGGCTACGCCCAGGGGCGGGGGAAGCTCTCGCCGTCCAGCCGGTCGCCCGCGGCCAGCCCGAGAGGATCGGTCACGACGTGCCCGGTCCCGCTGTAGCGGGTCGCCTCGTCCATGTAGATGGTGACGTGCGCGAGCCGCGCCTGGCCGGTCCGGTTGGGCAGCGCCATGTGGCCGGTGTAACCGCTGTGGAAGGTGCAGTCGCCGGCGCGGAGCGGCACGGTGACGCGGGGGATCCAGCGCAGGGACGGGTCCATCTCGAACAGGTCCTCCTCGTGGTGGAGGTCCTGCGGGCGCAGGCCGGTGCGATCCTGGGTGCCGGGCAGGAAGGTCATGCAGCCCCGCTCCGGTGGCACGTCGACCAGCGCGATCCACGCCGAAAGCGGAAGCCGGTCGCCCGCGTGCGGCCAGTACGGGCGGTCCTGGTGGAACTCCGTGGCGGCGTTGTTGTGCGGCTCCTTGACCAGCATCTGGTCGTGCCAGAGCCGCAGCGGGAACCCGGCGAGCTGTTCGGCGATCCGGCCGAGCCGCCGGTCGAGCGTGAGCTCGCGCAGCGTCTGGTCGCGCTGCCAGACGTTGACGAGCTGGCTGAAGACGCCCTTCTTCTCCAGACTCTCCGCGCGATGCGTCTCCAGGAACGCCTCGGCACCGGCCCGGAAGCGCTCGATCTGGCCGGGCTCGAGAACGCCCCGCACTCGAACAAAACCGGATTCGCGGTAAGCCGACACCAGCTCGCCGGGCACCAGGCCGTCGGTGCCGACGTCGCTCCTGGGCTGCTCGGCCGTGGTCGTTGCCATCATTGACCTCCAAGGTTCGTGCCGTGGTGACACCACAAGCCTCGCCGTGACGCGCCGCCCGGGGCTAGGCCGATCCCGGCGAGCAGTCGTACGATCCCGACATGCTTGCCACGCTGCACGAGCACGCGCTGTTCGCCGGAGGCCCCGTCCTGGGGGGCGTCCACCACGTGGATCTCGACATCGAGTCGCACGCGCACGACTTCCTCGAGATCGCGGTGATCGGCACCGGCCACGGCCGGCACGTGACCAGCCTGGGCGAGCAGCCGCTGAGCCGCGGGCAGGTCATCGTGCTCCGCCCCGGCGCCTGGCACGGGTTCCGCGACTGCGCCGGCCTGGTCGTCGCCAACTGCTGCCTGTCCGCCCAGGCATTGCGGGCCGAGCTGGCGGCGTTGTATGACATCCCGATGCTGCGCCGGATGCTGTGGACCGATCCGGTGGCCTCCGGCACGCACGGCGTGTCGGTCACGACGGTCGATCCGGCCGCCGCCGAACAGGCCATCGCGGAGATCCGCCTGCTCGAACAGGATCTCGCAGCCGACCGGAGCCGGCCGGGCCGGGTGCTGGGCCGGCTGGTCACCGTGCTCGGCGTCCTGGCCGACGGCCGCGATCCCGGACGAGAGCCGATCGCGTCCGCCCTCCACCCCGCGGTCGCCGCCACCGTCGCCCGGCTGGAGGCGGAGCCCGCCCGGCCGTGGCGGCTGGACGACCTCGCCCGGGCGGCCAACCTGGATCCCGCCTATCTCGGCCGGCTGTTCGTACGGTATGTCGGGTTGACGCCGCTGGGCTTCCTCGCCCGGCTGCGGGCCGAGCGCGCCGCCACGTTGCTGGCACACTCGGCTCTGCCGGCCGCCCGGGTCGGCGCCGCCGTGGGCTGGGACGATCCGACGTACTTCGCCCGCCGCTTCCGGGCGCTGGTCGGGCTGACGCCCACCGAGTACCGGCGCCGCAGCCGTTCAGGCGGCATGAACGCCGAGGTCATGGACGAGGGGCGGTCCGCGGCTGGGTGCGGATGAGCTCGGTGCCGAGCGCGGTCGCCTGGTGCAGGGCAGTGACAGTTCACCGTCAGGGTCCGTGTCGCGTCAGCATGATTCGACCGTGCGGAGAACACCGAGGTCACAGCCGGGCTGCGGCTCAGCTTAAGCGGGGCGGGTGTAGGCGGGGTGGCGGGCGACGGTGCCGGGCCGCCGCGGCGTCGCCCCGCCGGTCAGGGCCTCCACGAGCCGGTCCCGTACGGCGCTCAGCTCGGCGATCCGCTCCTCCAGGGCTTCGACCTTCCTGCTCACCGCTTCCACACTGGGCGGGCAGGCCGGGCCCAGCGAGACCTCGCCATCGTCCAGGCAGGGCAGGAAGCCGCGTACGTCCTGAGCCGTGAAGCCGTTCGACAACAGCAGCTGGATGTTGCGGACCTTGGCCACCGCACCGCCGTCGTAGCGCCGGTAGCCGTTGGCGGCCCGCTCCGGCTGGAGCAGCCCCTCCTGCTCGTAGTAGCGCAGGGCACGGACGGTGACGCCGCTCGCTCGCGCCAGCTCCCCGATCAGCACGGTCGCAGTTTACGCCTTCGGTCCCGCCGCCACGGAGAGCCCGCCGTCGACGCGAACCACCGTGCCGGTCAGGTACCCGGCCTCGGGCCGCGCCACGTTCACGATCCACCAGGCGATCTCACCGGGCTGGGCGATGCGGCCGAGCGGGATGCGTCCGAGGAGTCCCGCGCCCGCGGCGGCGATCTGCTCCTGGGTGAACCCGGCGTGCGCCAGCACGGGTGTGGCGGTGATGCCGGGCGCCACCGACACGACACGCACGCCCTCGGGGGCGAGCTCCACCGCCCAGGTGGCCGTCAGGAAATCGAGGGCGACCTTGGTCGAGCCGTACACCGAGTTGTCCGGCCAGCCGCCCCAGGGCGGGTTGGAGGACACGTTCACGATCGTCCCCTTCGCGGAGACCAAATGCGGGAGGGCGGCCTGGGCCAGGAAGACGGGTGCGAGGAGGTTCGTGGCGATCTGCTCCTCGGCGACACGGCGATCGATCGTCCCGAGCGCGGCGGGCCGGGTGATCGCGGCATTGTTGACCAGGACGTCGATCCGGCCCAGCCGCCGCACCGCCGTCTCGACGATCCGCTCGGGCCCATCGGCGGCCGCGCCGTCGGCGGCGAAGGCACTGATCGAGGGGTACGCGGCAGCCGTCTCCTCCAGCCGCGCGGCGGTGCGGCCGACGACGAGCACCTGCGCGCCCTCGGCCGCGAACTGGTGAGCCGTGGCCCGGCCGATCCCCGTGCCGCCCCCCGTGATGACCACGCCCTTGCCTGCCAAGCCGCCCATGAGTGTCTCCGTCCGCCAGTGAGTGAACGTGACGCTAAAGGCTGACCTGGGCGTCAAGGTCAAGGCGCGCCTCCACCCGCCGGTCTCCCGACCGCGCAGGGACGAATGGTCAGGGGCGGAAGTCGCCCGCGTGGTCCCGCGCCCACTCGGCGAAGGTCTGGGCGGGCCGCCCGGTGAGCTTCTCGACGATGAGGGAGGTCTCGGGGGCGGCCTGACCGTGGTGGCCGCCCGCGCCCGTGAGATGAGCGACGCGGACCTCGTCCAGGTGCTGCTGCCGGACCCCACCGGACAGACGCTGATCGTGGAGGTCGCCGAGGGAGAAGGCTCGGACGAGCTGCTGGGCGCCGCCCTCTACGTCCCGGCGACGCCGGCCGGCCTGGTGCCGGAGCCGGTGATCGAGCACGTGCTGGCGGTGCTGCGCGAGGCCCTGTCCAACGTGGTGCGCCACTCGCACGCCACCCGGGCGGAGGTCTCCGTCGTGGTCACCGCGGGCTCCTTCGCCCTCGTCGTCACCGACGACGGAGTCGGCCCTGGCGAGAGCGGCCGCCGCAGCGGCCTGCGCAACATCGAGGAACGCGCTGCCCGGCTCGGCGGCACCACCCCGGGTGGAGTCGCCCGATGGGGGAGGGATGCGGCTGCTCTGGTACGTCCCCCTGCGACGTACGGCCGCGCATCGTTCCCCGGGCAGGCGGCTGGAAGGAGCCGGCCGGAAAGATCCTCGGCCTCCGGGATTTACCGACAACGGACCTGTGCCAGGCGTGCCGGTCACCCGGCCGCGACCAGCGGTGGGTAGGTCCGACGACAACCGTCGACGAGGAAAGACACTGTCATGCGAGCAACCCTGATCTACGGAGCCGGTGACGTGCGCGTGGAGAACGTGCCCGACCCGGTGCTGCGCGAGCCCACCGACGCCCTGGTCCGCGTGCTCCGCTCCTGTGTGTGCGGCAGCGACCTGTGGCCCTACAAGTCCCGCCCCGCCACCGAGCAGGGCGAACGCATCGGGCACGAGTTCCTCGGCGTCGTCGAGGACGTCGGCTCGGAGGTCTCCGGGCTGCGGCGCGGCGACGTCGTGGTGGCGCCGTTCGTCTGGTCGGACAACACCTGCGACTTCTGCCGCGAGGGCCTGCAGACCTCCTGCCGGCACGGCGGACTGTGGGCCGCCGACGGGGTGGACGGCGGCCAGGGCGAGGCGGTACGCGTCCCGCAGGCCCAGGGCACGCTGGTCAAGCTTCCGGCCGGCGAGGACAGCGCGCTGCTTCCGTCCCTGCTCACTCTGTCGGACGTGTTCCCGACCGGGCACCACTGCGCGTTCACCGCCGGGGTCGGCCCGGGCACGACGGTGACCGTGATCGGCGACGGCGCCGTCGGGCTGTGCGCGGTGCTGGCCGCCAAGCGGCTCGGCGCCGAGCAGATCATCCTCATGGGCCGCCACAAGGACCGTACCGACCTGGGCCGTGACTTCGGCGCCACCGACATCGTCGCCGAACGCGACGAGGAGGGCGTCGAGCGCGTACGGGAGCTGACCGGCGGCGACGGCACCCGCGCCGTGCTGGAGTGCGTCGGCACCGAGCAGGCCATCGGGACCGCGTTCGCGGTGGCCCGCGACGGCGGCACCGTCAGCCGGATCGGCGCGCCCCAGTACGAGAAGGTGGCGATGGGGTTCGGCGAGTTCTTCCGCAACCTCACCCTCACCGGCGGCGTCGCCCCGGCCCGCGCCTACATCGAGGAGCTGCTGCCCGAGATCCTGGACGGCACCCTGGAGCCCGGCCGCGTCTTCGACCGCACCGTCGGCCTGGAGCAGGTGCCCGACGGCTACCGCGCGATGAACGACCGCACCGCGCTGAAGGTCCTCATCCAGCCTTGACCAGCCCGCGTTTCACGGGTGAAACCACCGCCCGGCGACACCGTCTACACCCCGCCCGGCGAGTGGCACCGGCACGGCGCCGCCCCCGACCACTTCATGGCCCACCTGGCCATGTGGGAGGGCGCCGGGGAAGCGGGCGTACCCGGGGTGCAGCCAAGGTACGGCGGAAACCGGCAATAGGCGGGTAGTGGGTGCGGGTTTGGGCTACTGGCCCGCGGCGTTGGAGTACCTGAGCCTGGAGGCGGTCGTGGAGCTCGGCTTCCTCGGGTGTTTCCGGCTCGCTGCGCTGCCGGATCGGGGTGGGCTTGGGTCGCAGCGTCACGCGGTCGTTCGCGGCGGCCTGTTCGATGGCTAGCTTGGGTCTTGACCTCTTCCTGCCGGGACCGGCCGGGTAGCGTCCGCGCCGGCCGTGTCAGCGGCCGTGTCAGCGCGACACCGGCCGGGCGTCAGAGCGGTCCGCGATCGTAACGACCATGAACGGTTCAGTGATCGCGGCCACGACGCCGCGTAAGGCGTACGAGGGCAAGATCGTCCTGGACGGCATCGGCTTCCGCCACACCATGCGCGGCCCGCTGGCCCGTTACGACGCCATGCTCGGGAGCCTCGTGGCCCTCGGGATCATCATCGGGCTCGTGCCGGCCGGCAAGGAGAGGCCGGGAGTGCGGCCATTGACTCGGCACCTGTCGTTCACCCCGCTCATCGAGACCCTGCGCGGCCTGTTGTCCAGCCCGCCGTCGGCAGGCCTGGTCATCATGGCGATCGCCGGGTGCGCGGGGCTCTTGTTGCTGGGCTACCTGTGGGTACGCGCGCAGTTCACCATCGCTTCGTCGCGACCGAGCGAGGCCTGACCGTCCGCATCCCGGTCACCTGGCAATCTGACCTGGAATGGGGTGTCGGGCCTCACAGCGCAGACGACGGAACCCCGGCGGACCCCGAATTCCGCCTTCCCCACGTGGGCGATCTGACCGGTGCGGTCGTGATGGTCGCGGAGTTGTTCGAGCCCGGCCGTTTTGAGCCGGTCGGCTTCATCCACGATCAGGAGCTCGGCACCGGTGGAGGGTTGACGCCGTTGCCCCGGCCGGGCCGATGTAGCGCGACCCCGGGTACGTGGGCGGCGCGCTTGAGCTCGGCCAGTTCCCGGCGCACGCGGACGGCTTCCTCCCGCTGCGGCCACGATGATCGTGTCTACAGCGTTGCGAAGCTCTGCATGCCGGAGATCTTGAGTAGTTCTGCTCGGATGTCTGGGCATTCTTTCTGGGTTTGGTCGTCGATCTGGGCTCCGGTGGGAACGGCGCCCTGTTTCTCGTACCAGGAGTAGAGGTTGACGGTGAGGTTGCCCATCCTGCCCACGTCCGAGTCGATCGCGCGCAGGGCCGGTAGCCGGCCCCGTAGGTAGCCGCACAGATCGGCGGCCGAAACGGTAGTCGCGTCGTTGGACGGCCGGGCCTTCGCTGTCGCTGCGGCCAAGGTGCTGGAGTCGGGATTGTGCGCGGGCGCGGCAGTTTCGGTGCCGGAGCACGCAGTGAGAGCCAGCGCGCTGCACAAGAGCATCGTCGTGGACGTACGGCTGATAGACGTTCGCGTCACGATGTATTCGTCCCGGGAAGTGGTGGTCGGAATAGGACAGGTTGCCGGTGAAGTCCCGGCGGCGGGACGGGATCATTCAGCTGGAGTCGATCGCGGAGTCAGCCGGGATCGGGGGTCCGACGACGCGGAGACCGTAGCGGGGGGCGACCTCGTTCCAGCGGCGGATCTCCTCCTCGGCCGGGGTGGCATCGCGGCCGGGCAGGCGGCGCTCGCGGGCAGGGGCGCCGACCTCGTCGTAGAGCGCCATCAGCCCGCCCGGCACGGTCAGGCCGAGGAAGCGCACCGGGATCGCGCCGGTGACACGGAAGGCGTGCGGGATGCCGGAGGGCAGGTAGATGAACGACCCGGCCGACAACTCGTGGCGCACCTCGCCCGCCTGGTAGGTCATCGTGCCGTCGAGCAGGTAGAAGGCCTCGGCCTCGTGGGTGTGCACGTGCAGGGGGGTCGCGACGCCCGGTGGCTGGGTGATGAGCGAGACCCCCAGGGTGCCGCCTGTCTCCTCCCCCGAGGCCAGCCGTTCGAACAGCGACTCCATCGCCCAGGTCGCGGGCCCCTCGCCGGCACTGCGGATCACTACACCGTCCATAATTTGTCCTAAGACTATTCGGATGAATACTGGTAAGGTAGGGCGCGTGACCGACCACGTCAAGGCCCGCCGATACAGCTCTCCCAAGCGTGCCGAGCAGGCGCTGCAGACCAGGAGCGCGATACTCAAGGCCGCGCGCGCGGTGTTCGTCGAGCGGGGGTACGCGGCGGCCACCATCCCCGAGGTCGCGCGGGCGGCCGGCGTGGCGGTCGACACGGTCTACGCCGCCGTGGGCCGCAAGCCGGTGCTGTTCCGGCTGCTCATCGAGTCCGCGCTGTCGGGCGGTGACCACCCGGTCGAGGCCGAGCAGCGCGACTACGTGCAGCGGATCAGGCAGGCGACCAGCGCGGGCGAGAAGATCGCCATCTACGCGGCGGCGATCCGGCCGATCCAGGAGCGGATCGCGCCGCTCTTCGTCGCCCTGCGTGACGCGTCGGCGCAGGACGCGAAACTGGCAGCCCTCTGGCGGGAGATCGCCGAGAGGCGTGCGGCCAACATGCGGCTGTTCGCCCAGGATCTCGCGGCGACTGGTGAGCTACGCACCGACCTCACGCTCGACGAGGTGGCCGACGTGGTGTGGAGCACGAACGCCCCGGAGTACTACCTGCTGCTGGTCCACGACCGGGGCTGGACGCCTGAGCGCTTCGAGACATGGCTGGCCGACACTTGGCGCCGGTTGTTGCTCGCCTGATCGATGTCCGCGACGGGACACCTGGTCACCGTGCACAGGCCGACGGCGATGGCCACGGGTTCCTCGTCGTCGAACAGCACCGATGGCGTGGCGGTGCCTGCCGCCAGGGCGGCCGGTGCGGCTTTGGCGGAGTCCGCGCCGCCCGCGCTGGCGGCGCCGAGACGGCACCGGCCCTGGTGGACAGGCTGAATCGCGGCAACAGCAGACTGGAGGTCGGCGCGGTCCCGATGTCCGCCCGTACCTTGGCTGCATCCCTACCCGAGACCGAATGGGGTGAGCTGGTCACCGACGGGGAGTATCGCGCCCATCCCGCCATTGGCTGACCTGCTGTTCTCTGATGATCCGGCGGCCGGACACCTGCTCGGCCAGCACCACGATGTAGTGGTCGCGGCTGCCCGGCGCCCACGCGATCAGCGGCAGCGCCGCCAGCCTGGCGATCTCGGCCGGATCGCGCACAGCTCGCGCGTGCCCCACGGCGGTGACGGACCATCCCGTTCTCTCGTGCGGGTCGAACTCGTCGGCCTCGAAGGCCACCACGGCGTCGCGCGTGGCGGCGGCCAGCTTGGAGCCGATGCCGGTGCGGATCACGATGCGCTCGCCGTCCAGGCAGAACGCCACCGGCTGGACGGCCGGCAGGGCCCGGTCGGTGAAGACGATCCGTCCTATCGGCGTGGAGGACAGCAGGCGCAGGCACTCCGGGCGCGAGAGCACCTGCAGGCCGGATGAATCGAGTTGCACCTTTGCAGGATGTCCGGTCGCCTCGGCTGGCATTAGAGGCGAAGGTCCTGACATTTCCGCCGACCAGGAATGGCTTCTTCCGGCGGCGGAGCGGGCTCTGATCTTCTCGTGAATGTTTCATCGGATGCCGCCGAAAATGACCGCTCGGCGCTGCCCGTGGCCATTCATCGCAGGTCGGCCCGCCGTGATTGACCCCATTATCCGGGCTATCTAACGTCCCCTTAGCCGCGATCGAGGAAGGACCGGTCGCCGGTGTGACGCGCCAATTCTCGGGAGTAATGGACGATGAGAAGTTCTCGACGGCGAAGAATCTGGAGTATGGCCGCCGCCGCAGCCCTCGCCACGGGGCTGAGCCTGGCCGCCGTGACGGTGCCGGTGACCGCCGCCACGACCGCCGGCAGTCTCGCCGGCACCTGCACCGCCACGTACCGGCAGATCGGCAGCTGGAACGGCGGGTTCCAGAGTGAAGTCGTCGTGACCAACCCCGGCACCACCCCGCTGACCGGCTGGACGGTCACCCTGACCCTGCCGGCCGGAGCGGCGATCAGCTCGCTCTGGAACGGCGTCAACAGCGGCACGACCGGAACGGTGACCGTCGCGAACGCCGGTTACAACGGCGCGGTCGGCGCCGGCCAGTCGACCTCGTTCGGCTTCACCGGAACGGGCAGCGGATCCGGCGCGACCGCGTCGTGCCCCACCGGCTCGTCGCCCACGCCCACCCCGACGCCGCCGGGCTCCGTCCTGGCCCAGGCCCACACCACGGGACGGGTCAAGGATCAAGGCGGCAGCGTCCAATACACCTGGCCGGGCGTCTCCTTCGAGGGCCGCTTCCACGGCACCGGAGTCGGGATCGTCCTGAACGACGCCGGCAACGACTACGACATCCAGATCGACAACGCCACCCCGGCCACTCTGCGCGCCCCCGGCAGGACCACCCACTGGATCGGCAACCTCGGCAACGCCGACCACACCGTACGCATCGCCAAGCGTACGGAAGGCCCCTGGGCGGCAGGCGAGTTCGGCGGGTTCGTCGCCGCCTCCGGCGGCAGCATCCTCGCCAAGCCCGCCCCGCGAACCCGGCAGATCGAGTTCATCGGCGACTCGTGGACCGCGGGCTACGGCAACATGTCGACGAACCGCGACTGCGGTGGCAGCGGCGGCGTCAACCCGAACTCCAACGCCGACCAGACCTTCGGCGCGCTGGCCGCCCGCGGCCTGAACGCCGATTACCAGATCACGGCATGGTCCGGAATGGGCATGGTCCGCAATTACAACGGCGGCAACGCCGGAACCGATTTCCGCACCTACTACGACCGGACCCTGCAGGCCGTCGACACCTCTGTATGGCAGAAACCCAGCAGCTGGAAACCCCAGGTGATCGTGATCGGCCTGGGCATCAACGACTTCTCCACCGCACTCAACTCCGGCGAACCGTGGGCGAACGCCGACGCTCTCGCCGCGGCCTATCGCAGCGCCTATCTCGGCTTCCTGGACAAGCTCCGCACCCGGTACGGCTCCAACGCCTACATCGTCCTGACCTACCCGACGCTGTCGAACACCACCGCCATGGCGGACTCCGTCCAGCAGATCGTCCAGCAGCGCAACAGCCAGGGCGATTCGCGGGTGAAGTCCCTGCACTACGACAACGCCGCCCTGGGGCTCGACCTCCTCGGCTGCGACTGGCACCCGTCCCTGCACGATCACAGGATCCTGGCCGGCTCCGTCACCTCCTTCCTCGGCACGCTGGCCGTCACGTGGTGACGGCGCCCTGACCCGTTCGACGACCGGTGCGGGCGGCGTTCCCGCCGTTCGTGCGTCCGTATCCTCGGGGCTATGAGCACGGCCGCGGACACGAACGCCGTCACGCACGGAGCGCCAGGTCCGGATCCACCTGGTCGGCGATGTCAGCCGCCGCCTGCGCGCCTAGCCGCCAGGCCCAGTCTGGTCGAGCGCAGTCTGGTCGGGCGCGGTCTGGTTCGGCTCGGTCGGCTGGATGAGGTCGGGGAGCGGGGGCCGGGTGCGGTAGCGGTGGCTCTGGTAGCGGAAGAAGAGGACGAGGTACGCGGCGGCGGCGAGCAGGCCGAGCGTGATCGCCGCTCCGAGCGGGAGGACCTGGACGATCAGGAGGGTGATGCCCGCGCCGATCACGATGCCGTTGATCGTGGTGATCATCATGGCGATGGTGAAGAAGCCGATGAGCCAGTCGCGCCGCCGCCCGATTCCTAAGGTGGCGGTGGCCGCGGCGACCGGGTCGTCCTCGGCGGGGCCGGCCCAGGGGATGATGTAGGCCGCGGCCTGCGGCGACAGCTGGCGGTAGTAGTGGCGGATGCGGGCCATCGCGCTGCGGCACTGGATGTTCTGCAGGCCGGTGTCGACCAGCCGCACGCCGGTGAACAGGCCCAGGATGGCGATGGCGGGCAGGAGCGTGGCCGCCAGCGGGGTGAAAGCGGGTGAGGGCGGGGCCGCGAAGCCGAGTGCCACCAGCGAGCTGGACAGCGCCATGACGTACAGGGTGGCGCGGGACGACTCCTCGCTGGTGGCGGTGCTGGCGGCGGTCTGCAGGACGAAGTGCTCCGTGGTGAGCGCGGACATCAGGGCGGGATCATCGTTCGCCATGCCTGCAGTGGTTCCCCCGGGGTCACGACGCGATGCCGGAAATTGGCGCTTAAAGCATGATCGGTGGGCCGGGACCGCTCACTTCGCCAGAACGACGCTGCATCCGCTGTCGGCGCCGATCTCGGCGGCGATCCGATCGACGGCGTCGGCCGGGATGGCGGAGTCGACCGTGAGGGCGATGAGCGCCTTGCTCCCCTTGGCGTAGCGGGAGACCTGCATGGAGCCGATGTTGATGCCCTGCTCGCCGAGGATGTGCCCGACCGCGCCGACGATGCCCGGGCGGTCGCTGTAGGTGAAGAACGCCAGGTGGCAGGTGGGCTCGATCTCCATCTCGTACCCGTTGACCTCGACGATCTTCGGGATCTGGCGCGGGCCGGACAGCGTTCCCGAGACGGAGACGATGCCGCGGTCGGCAAGGACGCCGCGCAGGGTGATGACATTGCGCCAGAGCGGGCTTTCCGCGGTGGTCAGCAGCTCGACGGACAGGCCGCGGTCCTTGGCGATGCGGGGCGCGTTGACATAGGTGACCTGCTCGTCGATCACGTCGACGAAGACGCCTTTGAGCGCGGCCAGTTCGAGCACGCGCACGTCTTGGCCGGCGAGCTCGCCGCGCACCTCGACGTCGAGCTTGGTCGCGGTCCGCCCGGCGAGGGCGGTGAAGACGCGGCCCAGGATCTCGGTGAGCTGCAGGCCGGGCTTGAGGTCCTCGGAGACGGCGCCGCCCTGGACGTTCACCGCGTCGGGGACGAAGTCGCCGGCGAGCGCGAGCCTGACGCTGCGCGCGACGTGGGTGCTGGCCTTCTCCTGGGCCTCGTGTGTCGACGCGCCGAGGTGCGGGGTCACGACCACCTGATCCAGCTCGAACAGCGGGCTGTCGGTGCAGGGCTCCGTGGCGAACACGTCCAGAGCGGCGCCGGCGACGCGCCCTTCCTTGATCGCGATGTAGAGCGCGTGCTCGTCGATGATGCCGCCGCGCGACACGTTGATGATGCGGACCGACGGCTTGACCAGGCGCAGCTCCTTGTGGCCGAGGAGCCCGACGGTCTCCTTGGTCTTCGGCGGGTGCAGCGTGATGAAATCTGATCTTTTGAGCAGTTCTTCGAAGCCGACCAGCGTGACGCCGGCCTGGTCGGCGCGGGCCGGAGGCAGGTAGGGGTCGTAGGCGATGATCTCGACGCCGAAGGCCCGCAGGCGGTTGGCGACGAGCTGGCCGATCTTGCCGAAGCCGACGATGCCGACGACCTTCCCGTCGAGCTCGACGCCGGTGTAGGCGGATCGCTTCCACTCACCGCGCTTCAGGGCCCCGTGGGCTTGAGCCGTGTTGCGCGCGCAGGCGAGCAGGAGCGTGACGCTCTGCTCGGCGGTCGTGACGATGTTGGAGGTCGGCGCGTTGACGACCATGACCCCGGACGCGGTGGCGGCCTCGACGTCGACGTTGTCCAGCCCGACGCCGGCTCGGGCGACCACGCGCAGCTTCGGTGCGGCGGCGATGACCTCATGGTCCACCTGCGTGGCGGAGCGGACGATCAAGGCGTCCGCGTCCGCGACGGCGGACAGCAGCTTCGGGCGATCCGCGCCTGCGACGTGCCGGATCTCGCAGTCCGTGCCCAAGGTGGCAAGGCCGGCTTCGGACAGTTGGTCGGCGACTACAACGATGGGCTTGGGCACGTGTGAGGTCCTCCCGAAGATCCGATGGGTCAGCGGCCCCATCTTAGATTTTCAGGGGGCTCATGCCATCGGATATCCCGATGATGCCGGGGAGGCTCCGAAGCGGCCTCCCGGGCCGGATATGATCCACCTGCCGCGTGGCACCGGTCCCCTGAGCGCTGTCGCAGGTATGGGACCATCGAAAACAAGCACCGTCGCGGTGGCGGCCGGAAAGCGAAGGACATGAACCGGGCACCAGGCATGGTGGACGTGGCGCGCGAAGCCGGCGTGTCACACGTCACCGTATCCCGCGTGCTCAACGGTCACCCCTCCGTGCGACCGGAGACGCGGGCTCGTGTCGAGGCCGCCATCGAGAAGCTCGGCTATCGCCGCAACAGCGTCGCCCGCGCGCTCAAGAGCCGCCGTTCCTCGACGATCGGCGTGGTGCTCGCCGGGGCCGAGCTGTACGAGCTGCCCCGCATCCTGCGCGGCGTCCAGTCCGCGGCGCAACGGGCCGGCTACTGGGTCAACCTGGCCAGCTGGCAGGGCGGCACCACCCTCGACCTGGCCGAGACGCTGCAGCGGCTCACCGACCAGGCGGTCGAGGCGATAGCGGTCATCGCCGACCGGCCCATGGTGGCGGACGCCCTGGCCGACATCGTCACCGGTGTGCCGATGACGGTGGTCATGTCCGGCAACGTGCCCAACCCCGACCTCGGCTTCGTCGAGCTCGACCAGGAGCTCGGCGCGCGCCTGGCCGTGCGTCACCTGCTGGAGCTGGGACATCGCCAGGTCATCCATCTGACCGGCGCGCTGCGGACGTTCGACGCGCGGGCCCGGGTCGACGGCTGGAGAGCCGCGTTGGAGGAGGCGCCCCAGGCCGGCGGTGAGCTGCTCGAAGGCGACTTCACCGGCAACAGCGGCTACCGGCTGGCCAACTATCTCGTCACCCGCCACGCGGACGGGCCGCCGACGGCGATCTTCGCCGGTAACGACCAGATGGCCATGGGGGTGCTGGCGGCGTTCGCCGAGCTCGGCGTCAAGGTTCCCCGCGACGTGTCGCTGGTCGGCTTCGACGACATCGCCGGGACGGCCTATCTGGTGCCCGCGCTCACCACCGTCCGCCAGGATTTCGTCAGCCTCGGCGAGCGGTCCATCGAGCAGCTGCTGCGGATGATGCGGGGTGAGGCGGCCTCGTCCGAGCGGATCGCTCCCGAGCTCGTGATCCGGCGCAGCACCGCGCCGCCCCGGCGTTAGCCGCGAGGCTCATACTCGAACCAATGGACGCGCGCGCGGCCCTGGCCGGCACGGCCGTTGCTCGTGCCGTAAAGGCCGAGGTAGACGCCCACGAACCCGCCCGCGCGCTCGGTGCTGAAGAAGGATCGCTCGACCGTGGCCAGGTTCGTCCACTGCTGGTCGCCGAAGAGGCGGAAGGTGTAGCCGTCCTCGTCCGCCTCGACCGCGACCAGCGCCTCGCCCGCGTCCACCGGCGCGCACGCCAGACGGGTGTCCGTGCCGGCGTCCCGGACCGTCAGCACCACCTGTGGGCTGCCGTTCTCGTCCACGGTCAGGGCGAGCGTGGCGTAGTGGTCCTGGTTCTGGAAGACGGCCAATCCGGCCTCTTCCGCCGGGTGCGCCGCCATGAAGCTGATCCGCGTCCGAACGTGGCAGCGGACGTGCTGCTGGCGTCGCGCGATGAAGGCCGGCACGCCGGTGGAGCTCAGCGGCTCCGTACCGAGGTCGATGGCGAGCCCGCCGGCCGACGGCCTGACGCGGTCGCCGAGCGGGCCGCGCAGGCTGTACCACTCCGGGCCGAGCGCCTGCTCACCGAAGTGCACCCGCGCCGGCGCGGCATCGCCACTGCTTGACGGCCCCATCGATCGGCCGGTCGCCATCGACGGCAACCGTTCCGACAGGCGGACGCCGCCCGACTCCGGCGCGAACACCGGCCCGTGGGCGGTCCAGCTGACGGGCACCAGGAACACCTCGCGGCCCAGCGTGTGCGTGCCCGCGATCGGGCGTACCCCTAGGGTCACCGCCCAGGTCTCGCCGTCGGGGGTGTCCACCAGGTCGGCGTGGCCGACGTTCTGGATGGGCTCGTCCACGTCGCGGTGCCGGTGGGTGAGCAGCGGGCTGCGCGGGTCGGTGACGTACGGGCCGGTGATGGTGCCGGCGCGGGCGGCGGTGACGCCGTGGTTGCGCTCGGTGCCGCCCTCGGCGGCGATCAGGTGGTACACGCCGTCGCGCTTGTACAGGTGCGGCGCCTCCACCCAGGCTCCCCGTACGGCGCCGTGCCAGAGCACGTGCGTGGGGCCGACGAGCTTGAGCAGCTCCAGGTCGAGCTCCCGCATCCACAGTTCGCCCGGACCGCCCTCGCCCACGGCGTCGCGGCAGGCGGTGAGCCAGCACCGGCCGTCGTCGTCGAAGAACAGCGACGGGTCGATGCCCTCGGCCTCCAGCGGGATCGGATCCGACCACGGCCCGGCCGGATCGTCGGCGGTCACGACGAAGGTGAGATGGCCCTGCCGGTTCACCGCCAGCGTGGAGACCACGTAGAACGTCCCCTCGTGGTGGCGGATGGTCGGCGCCCAGACGCCGTCGGAGACGTCCAGGCCGTCCAGCGCCAGCTGCCCAGGCCGGCTCAGCACGTGCGTGAGCTGACGCCATTCGACCAGGTCACGGCTGTGGAAGAGGGGGATACTCGGATAGTAGGCGAACGACGAGGTGACCAGGTAGAAGTCCGTGCCGGCCCGGCAGATCGACGGATCGGGATGACAGCCGGGCAGGACCGGATTGCGGAAGGTGGGCACGCGGTGCGCTCCGAGGCGGTGTCGGCTCTGTTACGAGCAGGGGCTTGACAGGATGACAACGTTAACATCAGGTTAGATCCCAACGCACGGCCCGGCATTCCGCCGCGGTGCACCACCCGTCCGAGGAGTTCGCCATGACCTCACCGCCCCTTACACCGCCCCGACGCCGCCAGCGCCGGACCATGTTGACCGCCGCGCTGGCGGTCGCTCTGGCGGCGTCGCTGGCCGCCTGCTCCTCCGGTGACAGCGCCTCCCCGGGCACCGCGAGCGCGAACGGGCCGGTGACGCTGGAGTTCTGGACCTGGAGCCTCAAGGGCAGCGACCCGGCCGCCAAGGCGATCGTCGACAAGTACCACCAGCAGCATCCGAACGTCACGGTGAAGCTCTCGGAGGTCGGCGGGACCGCCGACACCGCCTCCAAGCTGCTGGCCGCCGACCAGGCCGGCGACACCCCCGACGTCGTGCAGATCGAGTACCGCGGCGTGCCCGCCCTGGTGGTCGCCGGAGCCGTCAAGGACATCAGCGCCGACGTGGCCGGCGTGAAATCGGGGATCGCGCCCAACATCTGGGCGCTGACCACCTTCAACAACCAGGTCTACGGCGTGCCCCAGGACATCGGGCCGATGGTGCTCACCTACCGCGAGGACCTGTTCGACAAGTACGGCGTCGAGGTCCCCGCCACCTGGGCGGACTATGCCAAGGCCGCCGAGCAGATCCACAAGAAGGACCCCGACGCCTACATCGCCAGCTTCTCCGCCGCCCAGCTCGAGTTCTTCGCCGCGCAGGCCGCCCAGGCGGGGGCCCAGTGGTGGAGCAACGACGGCAACGCCTGGAAGGTCGGCATCGACAGCGAGCCCTCGCTCAAGACGGCCGACTTCTGGCAGGACCTCGTGCAGCGGGACCTGGTCAAGGTCGAGCCGCTGCTCACGCCGGAATGGAACGCTCAAGTCAACGACGGCAAGATCCTCAGCTGGGCCGCCGGGGCCTGGGCGCCCAGCGTGATCCAGTCCGTCGCGCCCGACACCGCGGGCAAGTGGGAGGCGGCGCCGCTGCCGCAGTGGACCGCCGGCGATCCCGCCGTCCCGTTCCTGGGCGGCTCCGCCTACCTGGTGCCGGCCAAGTCCAAGCAGGCCAAGGAGGCCGCGGCCTTCGCCGCCTGGCTGGGCGCCTCCGACGAAGGCAGCAAGCTGCTGCTCGACCTCGACATCTTCCCCGGCGGGAACGCCGGCCGCCAGGCGACCCTGACCGCCGAGCCGCCGAAGCTGATGCCGCAGCAGAAGGACTTCTACCAGGTCACCGAGCAGGTGATCAAGAACACCACCATTCCGGTCACCTGGGGGCCCAACGTGAACGTCGCACAGAGCGCCTTCGGAGACGCGCTCAACAAGGCCGCGCTCGACAAGACCTCCTTCCGGGCGGTGTACCAGGCCACCCAGCAGGCCGTGGTCGCCGACCTGCAGAAATCCGGCTACACCGTCACCAAGTAGACGCGGCGGGCCCGGCGCACCCGCCGGGCCCGCCGCTCGACCCCTTCTGGACGTCTCATGCCCGCCACCTCCACCGGCCTGCGAACGCGCCTGCGCGCCGTCGCTCCGCCCTGGCTGTTCGCCTCGCCCGCGATCGTGCTGTTCACCCTGTTCATGATCATCCCGATCGGTTACGCGATCTACCTGAGCTTCCGCGGCTTCCGCATCGAAGGCGGCGGCGCGTTCGGGCGGCGCGTGCAGACCTTCATCGGGTTCGACAACTACACCGCCGCGCTCAGCGACCCCGAATACGTCGCCGGGCTCGGGCGGGTGCTGCTGTACGGCCTCATCTCCATCCCCAGCGTGCTCGGCCTGGCCCTGCTGTTCGCGCTGCTGCTCGACACCCCCAGGGTGCGCGCCCGCGGCTTCACCCGTACCGCGATCTTCCTGCCGTACGCGGTGCCCGGCGTGATCGCCAGCCTCCTGTGGGGCTTCCTCTACCTGCCCAGCACCAGCCCCATCACCTACATCGCCAAGCAGCTGAACGCCGGGCCGCTGGACTTCTTCGGCTTCCCCGCCCTGTACTTCTCCCTGGCCAACATCGCGCTGTGGTCCGGCGTCGGCTTCAACATGATCATCATCTTCACGTCGCTCCGCGCCATCCCCACCTCCGTCTACGAGGCGGCCCGCATCGACGGCGCCAGCGAGCTGCAGATCGCCTGGCGGATCAAGATCCCGCTGGTCGCCCCCGCGCTTGTGCTCACCGGCCTCTTCTCCGTGATCGGCACCCTGCAGCTGTACAGCGAACCCGCCACGCTGCGGCCGATGACCCCCGCCATCAGCTCCACCTGGGTGCCGCTGATGAAGATCTACCAAGAGGCGTTCATGAACGACAACCTCGGCGGGGCCGCCGCCGCGTCCGTCGTGCTGGCCTTCGGCATCCTGGTCATCTCGCTGCTCCTGCTGCGCTTCTTCCAGCGCCGCACGTTCGGGGACACCGCATGACCGCCGTCACCCGCACCGGCGACCGCCAATTCCGCCACCGCAAGCGGCCGGGCGCACCGCGCGGACGCCGGCTGCCGCTGATCGTGCTGCTGCTCGGCGCCCTCTACTGCCTGGCCCCCGTGATCTGGGTCGTCATCGCCTCCTCCAAGACCTCGCGCGAGCTGTTCACCACCTTCTCCTTCGCCCCCGGCAGTGGCTTCTTCGACAACCTCGCCAACCTCAGCACCTACGCCGACGGCCAGTTCTGGCGCTGGGGACTCAACTCGCTGCTCTATGCCGGCCTCGGCGCGACCCTGTCCACGCTGGTGTCGGCGATGGCCGGGTACGCCCTGGCCAAGTTCCGCTTCCGCGGACGCCAGCTGCTGTTCTCCGTGATCCTCGCCGGTGTGCTGGTGCCCGGCATCGTGCTGGCCGTTCCGCAGTATCTGCTGCTGGCCGCCGTCGGCCTGGCCGGAACCCACTGGTCGGTGCTCCTGCCGGTGATCATCAACCCGTTCGGCATCTTCCTGTGCCGCGTCTTCGCCACCGCGGCGGTCCCGCAGAGCACGCTGGAGGCGGCACGCCTGGACGGCGCCGGAGAGCTGCGCATCTTCGCCCACATCGTGCTGCCCATGATGACGCAAGGGCTCGTCACGGTGTTCCTGCTGCAGTTCGTCGGCATCTGGAACAACTTCCTGCTGCCCTTCATCATGCTGTCCGACCAGGACAAATATCCGATCACCCTGGGCCTGTACACGTTCATGGGCAAGGGGGCGGGCGACGGCGACCTGTACTCGCTGGTCATCATGGGCTCGGCGGTGTCGGTCATCCCGCTCATCATCCTCGTCCTGATCCTGCAGCGCTTCTGGCGCGCGGACCTGCTGGCCGGCGGGCTCAAGGGGTGAATCCTCCGTGACAGCAGGCGCGCCTCGGAGCCTGCCGGCCCTGTTGACCCGCGGCGTGCGGATCGGATCGTGATGCCGGGCGCCCTGCCGGCCGTCAACGTAGGGGATCGCCGTTGATCGGCTCGAACGTGTATCGTCGGGAAGCATGTTCCGCCCCTTACAGGCCGGCGAGCCGACCAGGCTGGGTGACTACCGGATCGTCGGGGGCCTTGGTGAGGGCGGGCAGGGCGTCGTCTATCTGGCCGAGCACACCTCGGGCGAGCGGGTGGCGATCAAGGTGCTGCACGCCAGGCTGGCGGGGAGACGCGAGGCGCGCGAGCGTTTCTTACGCGAGGTGGACGCGGCCATGCGGGTGGCGGCGTTCTGCACAGCCCGCGTGCTGGACGTGGCCGTCGACGGTGACAGACCCTACATCGTGTCGGAGTTCGTCGACGGCTCGTCACTGGAGGATTCCGTCCGCGAGCACGGACCCAGGTCTGGAGGCGCGCTCGACCGCATCGCGGTCAGCACAGCCACCGCGCTGGCGGCCATCCACCGGGCCGGGATCGTCCACCGCGACTTCAAGCCGTCGAACGTCCTGCTGGGCTCCGACGGCCCCCGGGTGATCGACTTCGGCATCGCGCGCGTGATCGACCTGACCGCCACCGGCGGCTGGGTGGGCACTCCGACGTACATGGCTCCCGAGGTGATCGGCGGTGAGCCGGCGCGGGCCGCGTCCGACGTGTTCAGCTGGGCGGTGACCGTGGGTTTCGCCGCGACGGGGCGCCCGTCTTTCGGCCGGGACACATTGCCCGCGGTGATGTACCGCATCCTCAACGCCCAGCCGGATCTGGACGGTGTCCCCGAACCTCTGCGCGCCCTTCTCACCCACTGTCTGGCCAAGTCTCCGCGGGAACGTCCCACAGCAGCCGAGGCCCTGCACCTCCTTCTCGGTCGCGGTCAGGACTCGGCCACTCCACCGGCTGGAACGCCGCACGCCTGGACTCCTTCCACCGGCATGCCGCCGGCCGGACCGCCCTTCGCCGAGCCACCTGCTTTCGGAACACCTGCTTTCGGGACACCTGCTCTCGGAACACCTGCTTTCGGAACGCAGCCCACGGATGGCCCGCCGCCCGCGGAATCACGCCGTAAGCGGTCCAGGCTCCTGGTGGTGGGCTCGGCCGCCTCCGTCGCGGTGCTCGTGAGCGTGATCGTGGTAGCCCTGCGAGGGGGAGGGAGCAACGTTCCATCAACCCCCAGACCCTCGACGACGACGGGTATTCCGTCGGCGGCGACCAGCGTCGCCGCCCGGCCGTACGGCAAGAGGATGGCGAAGGTCACCCTGGGCGGCGAGGCCAACAGCCTGGCGGTGAGCACCTACATGGGACAGCGCGTGGTGCTGGCCGGCAGCACCAAGGGGGTGGCCAAGGTGTGGAAGGTCGACGCGCGCCCCAGCGAGCTCGCCAAGCTGGAGCGCTCCGGCGGCGAGGAGACGGATGCCGCCATCGACGTGGGCGAGGTGGACGGGGAGGCGGCCATGTTCAGGCGGCTGCAGAACGGCGGGGTCGTCGCCTCACTCGCGGAGAGCGCCGAGCCGCTCGGCCCCACGTACAGGGGCCACCAGAAAATGGTCTACACGATCGCTCCCGCGCAGGTGTCGGGCAAGACGGTGCTGGTCAGCGGCGACGAGGCCGGAAGGGTTCACGTTTGGGACCCGAAGACGGGCAAGGACTCCGGGCCCCAGCCGAAGGCGGTGGGCAGCGACCCGGTGTTCGGTGTCGCGACCGGCACGACTGACGGGCGTCCGTTCGCGGTGACCGTGTCGGCCGACGACACCGCGCACGTGTGGAACCTGGAGACCGGCGCTCTGGGCGCCACCTTCCGCGGCCACAGCGGTGACGTCTTCGCTGTGGCGACCACCGTGATGGACGGCGCGCCGGTCGGGATCAGCGGCGGCTCCGACCGCAAGGTCCGCGTCTGGGACCTGCGCAACGGCCGGGAGCGGACCTCGTTCTCCGGCCACACCGCCGAGGTCGCCGCCCTGGCGGCGGGCAGGGTGGAAGGCCGCGCGGTCGTCGCCTCCGGCGGGTTCGACGGAACCATCCGCGTCTGGGACCTGCGCAGCGGCAAGCAACTCGGCGACCCGCTGAAGTCTCCCGGTGGGCGCGTCTACTCGGTGGTGATCGCCGAGGATGAAGGGGAGTCCTGGCTGGCCGCGGGCGACGCCAAGGGCAACATCACCGAATGGAGCCTCGGCCCGGCATCCCCCTAGATGGCTCTGACCCGTTGAACTGCCGGATCAACGCCACGACCGGCGGTTCCTCCCCGCGCACGGAGACCCGGCGGCTCGCCGGATCGGTTAGCAGTACCTGCACCGGCGGACGGCCGTTCATGATCAGAAGTTCCGGGTGCGAGGTCTGCGGCTCATCCGGCCGGCTTGCTGCCTACGAGGTCCGCCGTCGTGGATGACGGCGTCTGAACCCTTACGGCATTCGCAGGGTCAGCCGGATTTCGAGTCGCCAGAAATGCCGGATACGTGCTACCTCTCGGGGATGCCCGACGACGATGATGTTTCCTCAGGGCCGTCTGAGGACCATGGCGACGCCGTCACCGCGGTCGCTGTGTCCCCAGACGGGCGGATGGGGGCGACCGGCGCGCGTTCCGGGGAGATCCGGCTGTGGGATCTGCGCCGTGGCCTGCTCACCGCGTATGTGGGAGGGCTGCAGCCCGGACCTGTGGAGAACGCCGCCTTCATCGGCAACGCCAGGCGGCCCCAACTGCTGACCACGGGCGAATCGGCCTCGCTGTGGACAGTGGCGGCCGAGGCCCTGGAATGGCGGCGGCTTCCTTGGGACGGCGGGCGGCTCCTCACCTCCGCGGACCGGGAGGCGGTGCTCAGGCAGTGCGGAGACCTTCGCTGGCTGGGCGTCTTCGGCTTGAGCGATCGGCATGATCCGGCGGCGCTGGGACGTACCGGCTCCGGACTGATCGTCTTGAGCGGTGACAGCGGACTGATCGAGGCCTGGCGACGGCCTCCCAAGGAGAAACCGTATGCCGACACCGAGGTCGTGTGGGCCTTCGGCGGTAAAGACGACGCGGCGGATCAGCGGCTGACGCGCTGTTGCGACCTATGGCGGCTCGTGGTGTCGCCGCGGCGCGGCCGGGTGGTCGTACTCGACGCGGAGACCGGGACGCTCGTGACCGCGTTCGTTCCGCCCGCCCGGCCGACGGCGATCGCGGCGCATCCGGATCGGCCGCTGGTGGTGCTCGGCGGGCGGGACGGCTCGCTGTCGTGGTGGGATGCCCGATCGGGGCACTGCCTCGGACGGGTTCAGGCGCATGACGGCCGGGTCCGGGCGTTGGCACTCGCCACCGGCACGGACCTGGTGATGTCGGTGTCCCAGGATGGAACGGCCGCGCTCTGGCGGCTGCACGGCCGTGGGCCCGTCGGCCGCTTCATGCCCCCCACGCCCGCCGGCCCCCGGGAGTTGACTCATGTGGCCGGTACGCCGGACGGGCGGCGCTGGCTGATCGGCGGGCGCGGCGGCCAGGTCCACGTTCTCCACTGGTCCGAACATGCCGGGCTCGTGCCGCAACGCGTCGGCCGCCCCTCCTGGGCGATGGACGGCGGTGACGCGGAAACCCTGCTCGACGACATACGCCACCACTGGGACGACGGCCCAGCGAGCGCGGCAGCGGTCCGTGAGCTGGCCGCGGGCGACCTCGGCGAAGCCTGGCACAAGACGGCGGCGGACGCGCTGGCGGACCTGATCCTCAACGGTGCGGACCCGGCGGCCCGGGAGGCCGCAGTCATCGCGCTGGCGGAAATCGACGAAGGCAAGGCCACCACCGCCCTCTACCGGATGTTCGACCGTCACGACGGCCACGGTTCCGCCGGGCGGTTGCTGGCGTACTTCACCGGCGAGGACGCCCCCACGACGGAGCAACTCGTCGCGAGCCTGCCCGGGATCGGCAACTTCCTCGGGGTGCTCACCTCGGCCACCTTGGGCGAACGAGGCGCCGGCGTGGTCCCGGCCGTGCACGCGGCGCTCCGCGCTTTTCCCTTCCCGACCCGGAACGACGCCGACCACTGGTGGCGTGACGAGACGACCAAATACCGGCTGTTGCACGCCCTCCGGGAGGCTGGTGCCGCCGCGGCGCCCGCGACGCCGACCCTGCTGGCCGTGCTCGAGGACGAGGAGATCTACCGGGACACCCGGCACCAGGCGGAGGTGACCCTGCAGGCGATCGGCCTCCCGGAGACCGCCGACACGATCGCCGCCGAGATCCGGCGGCGAGCCGGCCTTGTCGTCCACGACGAGAACGGTGAGGACGACGAGAAGGAAGGCTTCAGCCTCCTGCTCGATGTGCTGCTGGGCATGCCGCCCGCAGCTCTGGCGGCCTCCCGCGAGGTGGGACCGGCGCTGAAGGCGGTGCGGCACCGCTTCGGCGACGGCAGCAGGACGTACGAGGAAAACGGCGAGATCCGCGAGTACACCGTGTATGAGATACGGCTCGCCGACCTCATCGAGGAGAAGATCGCCGAGCAGATCGAGAAGTGAGCAGCCCGCGGATGTGGGATATGGCTGCGCCGGGCACGCTGCCCCTGGTGCTGGTCTTCGCCCTGCTGGGCAGCAGATCATCGGCGGCATCCTGCAGGGCGCCGTCAAGGGCTGAGCTGGTCGAGCTCACCCAACTCGGTGCCGCGGGCGCTCGCGATGGACCTGGCCAGCGCCTTGGTGCCGGCGTTCGCTCCGGACTGCGCCTCGCCCCGCGAGATGTGTGCCGTCTGGGCGAGGTGCGCCTTCAGGGCCTGCAGGAAGTGGCTGTCGAAGCGCGGCCCCGTCGTCGAGCTGATCAGGGTGAACCGGTCGGTGGTCACCATGCCCGGCATGTCGTGCCCCTCGTGGACGTTCGTCGCGGGCAGACCGGTCCTGTCCAGGATCCTGTGCAGGTCAAGCAGCTCGGCCCGGTGGCTGTCGCGGACCTGGCCGGCCAGCCGCCGTACGGCAGGCTCGGAGCCGCGCTCGGCCGCGAGGTCGAGCAGCCTCAACGCCTTGTCCTCCATGGGGATGACGAGCTGCAGCCACGCCACGTCGGTGCCGTTGAACCCGGACGGCACCACCGACGCGGTCGCCGCGACCGGCACAGCAGGCGCGCTCTGCGCCGGGGCGGCGGAGCACCCGGCCGCGAGCAGGAGGAACAGCAAGAGGACAACGGGGCCGGTTCTCATACGATCCGTCCTCTGTCACGCGGTGCCCACCCGGCCCGGGTGGGCACCGCTGCTTGTCGGGTCAGGTCGTGTTCGGAGCGACTAAGGCAGTTCGTAGTTCTCGGTCAGCGCGGCGCCGCGATAGGGCTTGTACAGGTCGTAGCCGCGCGGGTTGCACTGCAGACCGCCGTTGATGCAGTGGGTGACCAGGGCCTGCAGGATCGCGGGCGTCCAGGCGTTGAAGAAGTCATAGTGCCAGCTGTACCCGCGCCCGCTCGCCAGCCTGGCCTGCGACAGGTCGCCGCTCGCCGGGAAAGCGATCTTGAACTCGAGCATCGGCACGGGCACCGGGTGGCTGACGGTGCACTCACCGTTGACCGGGTAGGCCAGGTGGCTCTTGTGATCGGCGCTGTCCAGGTGGACGCCGTCCCAGCAGCTCGGCGCCTGGAAGCGGACGTTGACCTGGCTACCGGCCGGGCACGCTGAGGGCAGGTCGTACAGGCGGCTGAGATCTCCGCACTCGAAGCCCTCGACGGCGCCGGGGGAGTCGCGGAACTCGGCGAGCGTGGCGTTCGGGCTGCCCACGACGAACCGCATGCCCTGCGGGAACGTCCGCACCTTGGAGTAGTCGAGGATGCCGGACTTGTAGTAGATGACCTGTGGCCCGACCGGCTCGATGAGCTGGGAGCCCTTGTAGAAGCTGGGGAACCAGTAGGCGGACTTGTCGTGATGGTTGGTGCAGGACGTGCCGCCGGCCAGCAACGAGTTCAACGTGCTGGCGGCGTTCGTCGTGGTGTTTCCGACGAAGGTGTGCATGTGCGAGGCGCCGGGCAGGCCGGGGAAGACGATCGGGTCGTCCGGCCGGTTGGCGGTCACCGAGCAGTTGGCCTGAAACTCGTGGTGCGTCGCGGGCTCCGACGGCGGCGGCGAGGTGGGCGGCAGGGTGGGCTGCCCGTTCGCGGTGCCGAACACCTGGAACTCCCACAAGGAGTAGCCGTAACCGGTGCCTCTGGCGGTGCCGGACATGCGCACATAGCGGCCGGCGCCCGACACGTTCAGCGTCTGGGTGCCGCCGCTGCCCGTGGTGGTCGAGTAGACGTCGGTCCAGGCGGACGCGTCCGGCGAAGTCTGGATCTTGAAGGCCCTGGCGTAGGCGCCCTCCCAGGTGAGGGCCACCCGGGAGATCGTCGCGGCGGCGCCGAGGTCCACCTGGATCCACTGCGGGTCACTCTGCGCGCTGGCCCACCGGGTGCCCGGGTTGCCGTCGAAGGCCGCGGAAGCGGGGAACGCGCCGCCCTCCGACGACGAGGCGAAGGCCGGCCGGCCCTGTGACAGCAGGCCGTCGGCCGCCGAGGCGGGTGGGACGATCGCCAGGCCGGTTGCGAGCAACGCGATCAGGGTGGCGAAGAAGAGTCCTAAGCGATAGATGCCAAGACTGCGAGAAGGGTCCACTGCCTCTCCTTGGGATGGGGGTGCCCAGTGAATGTCGATGGAGAGCGCTCTCCGTGGAGAATGGGCCGGGTTGTGGTCCTTGTCAAGGGCCTGTCCGGCTCCCTTTCGAAATCCGCAGTTCACGGGGGTGAAACATGGAGGCATGCTGCATTACGCCCTCATGGCCAGCAGACCTTGACAGGATTCGGCGCAACGGTACACCCTCTCTCTCGGAGAGCGCTCTCCCTCGTGACGCCCTCGTGTGTCAGGCATCCCGGTTGTGAGGAGAGATCATGCATCCATCTCGTGCTCCTGGTCGGCATCGGCTCGGGCCGTTCTTCGTCACGCTGATAGGACTGCTCATGTCGGGTCTGGCGGTGGTCGCACCGGCGTCTGCGGCCGATGGCCTGTTGTCGCAGGGGAAGGCGGCTACGGCGTCTTCGTCGGAGGGCGCCGGCTTCGCCGCGTCGGCGGCGTTCGACGGCAATCTCGCCGGCACCAGGTGGGCGAGTGCGGCGAGTGATCCGCAGTGGGTTCAGGTCGATCTGGGGGTGACGGCGTCGATCTCTCAGGTGGTTCTGACCTGGGAGGCGGCTTTCGGTAGGTCGTTCAAGATCCAGGCGTCGGCCGATGGGTCGGCCTGGGCCGACCTGTACTCCACGACGACGGGCACCGGCGGCGGCCAGACGCTGACCGTGTCGGGCTCGGGGCGTTATGTGCGCATGTACGGCACCGCGAGGGGTACCGGTTACGGCTACTCCTTATGGGAGTTCCAGGTCTACGGCAGCACCGGCTCCACTCCCGGGCAGTGCGGTACGGCCAATGTCGCGCAGGGTAAGACGGCGGCGGCCTCCTCGGTGCAGGCCGCCGACACTCCGGCCGCGGCGGCCTTCGACGGCAACCCGGGCACCCGCTGGTCCAGCGCCGCCATCGACCCGCAGTGGATCCAGATCGACCTCGGCAGCACCCAGACCATCTGCCGGGCCGTTCTCACCTGGGAGGCGGCAGCGGCCAAGGCGTTCAAGATCCAGATCTCGCCGAACGCCACAGCCTGGACCGACATCTACTCGACCACGACCGGCGCGGGCGGCACGCAGACGCTCGACGTGACCGGCACCGGCCGGTACCTACGGTTGTACGGCACCGCCCGTACCACCGGCTACGGCTACTCACTCTGGGAGTTCGCCGTGCACACCGGCGCGGTCGTCGATCCTGACCCGGATCCGCGCAACCCCGACTTCGGCCCCAACGTCGCGGTCTTTGACCCGTCGATGTCGGCCCCCACCATCCAGAACAAGCTGAACACCGTGTTCGCCCAGCAGGAGAGCAACCAGTTCGGCAACGAGCGCCAAGCGCTGCTGTTCAAGCCCGGCCGCTACGAGGTCGGCGTCAGGGTCGGGTACTACACCCAGGTGGCCGGTCTCGGCATGTCCCCTGACGACGTCGACATCAGAGGACCGGTGATGGTCGACGCCGGCTGGTTCGGCGGCAACGCCACGCAGAACTTCTGGCGAGCGGCGGAGAACCTGTCGGCCGCGCCGAACGAGGGCTACAACCGCTGGGCGGTCTCCCAGGCCGTCTCCATGCGTCGCGTCCACATCCGTGGCGACCTGCAGCTCGACGACGGCGGCTGGTCCAGCGGCGGCTTCCTGGCCGACTCCAAGATCGACGGCCAGGTCAGGTCCGGCTCGCAGCAGCAGTGGCTGAGCCGCAACACCGACTGGGCCAGTTGGAGCGGCTCGGTCTGGAACATGGTCTTCGTCGGTGCGAACAACGCACCGGCGCCGAGTTTCCCCAACCCCTCCCACACCGTGGTCGCCCAGACCCCGCTCGTGCGGGAGAAGCCGTTCCTCTACGTGGACGGCCAGTCGCGCTACAACGTTTTCGTCCCCGCACTGCGGCAGAACACCGCAGGCACGACCTGGAGCGGCGGCACCCCCGCCGGCACCTCCATCTCCATCAGTGACTTCTCCATCGCCAAGCCCGGCGTCTCGACCGCGACCGTCAACGCCGCCCTCGCGGCGGGCAAGAACCTGCTGTTCACCCCGGGCGTCTACCACCTCGACGGCACGATCAGGGTCACCCGTCCCAACACGGTCGTCCTCGGCATGGGGCTGGCCACCCTGGTCCCCGACACCGGCGCCACCGCATTGTCGGTGGCCGACGTCGACGGCGTGAAGGTCGCCGGCATCCTCATCGACGCCGCACCGGTCAACTCGGCCGTGCTCATGGAGGTCGGCCCCACCGGCTCGGCCGCCGACCACTCGGCCAACCCCACCTCGCTGCACGACGTGTACTTCAGGGTCGGGGGCGCGCACGTCGGCAAGGCGACCGTCAGCCTCGTCATCAACAGCGACCACGTGATCGCCGACCACATGTGGGCCTGGCGCGGCGACCACGGCGACGGCGTCGGCTGGACGGTCAACACGGCGGACACCGGCGTGATCGTCAACGGCGACGACGTCACCGCCTACGGCCTGTTCGTCGAGCATTACCAGAAGCACGAAACGATCTGGAACGGCAACGGCGGCCGGACCTACATGTTCCAGAACGAGCGCCCCTACGACCCGCCGGACCAGGCGGCGTACATGAACGGCTCCACCCGCGGCTATGCCGCCTACAAGGTCGCCGACTCGGTCACCACCCACGAGGCGTGGGGCCTGGGCAGCTACTGCCTGTTCCTGCAGGACGCGGGCATCGTCGCGGAGCGCTCCTTCGAAGTGCCGGTCAGGCCGGGCGTGAAGTTCCACAACATGGTGATCGTCTCGCTCGGCGGTCTCGGCACGATCAACCACGTCATCAACGACACCGGCGGCCCGGTCGGGCCGAACGCCGGCAAGACCATCGACTACCTCGTCAACCACCCTTAGGAACGACCACGCCGGGGCGCTCGTGCTCGCCGCCTCCCTTTCCGCCTGCGGCTCCGACGGAAAGGGAGGCGCAGCAAGCCCAGCGGGCCCCGCCTCGCGGCTCCCCACGGTGACGGGCGGGCAGGGCATCGCTCAGGCGGACTCCCTGACCACCAGGGTGGGCTGGAAGATCCTTGAGGTCGCCGCGAGTCCCGGCTCCTCGATGTGGAGCAGCAGCAGGCGCACCATCTCCGCCGCCATGTCCTCCACCGGATGGCGCACGGTGGTGAGCGGGGGACGGCAGGCCAGCGCCGCGCTGCTGTCGTCGAAGCCCACCATGGCCACGTCGTCGGGCACCCTGCGCCCGTGATGGCGCAGCACCAGCAGCGCCCCCTGGGCCATCAGATCGTTGGCCGCGAACACGCCGTCCACGTCGGGATGCTCGGCCATCAGCCGTTCCATGGCGGCCTCGCCGCTGGAAACGGTGAAGTTGCCCTCCGCGACCGGGATGTAGGGGTGGCCGTGTACCGCCATCGCGTCCTGGAAACCCGCAAGGCGGTCCTGGCTGGCGGGCACGTCGAGCGGGCCGGAGATGGTGGCCACCCTGCGGCAGCCCCTGGTGACCAGATGGTCGGCCGCCAGCTGCGCTCCCGTCCGGTGCGCGACGTCGACATAGCTGATCGGGATGGGCCTGGCCGGCCTGGCGAACAGGACGGTCGGCAACGACGCGTCGACCAGCAGCTTGGGCAGGGGGTCCTCGGCGTGCGTGGAGACCAGGACGGCCCCGTCGGCGTTGCCCTGGCGCAGGTAGGCGACGATCTGGGTACGGCTCTCCGCCGTGTCGGCGAACATCAGGACGGGATGGATCCCAAGGGGCCGCAGGAAACCGACCGTGCCCGCCGCGACGCGGCCGAAGAAGGGGTCGGCGAAGACCTGGCTCGGAAACGGGTTCTCCGCGCTGTCGCCGCCCGCTCCGGAGACGACCAGGGCGATCGCTCCCGTACGCCGGGTGACCAGCGACCGGGCGGCCTGGTTGGGCACGTAACCGGTAACGGCGATCGCCTGCCTGACCGTCTCCTGGATCGCGGGGTCCACATTGCGGATACCGTTGATCACGCGGGAGACCGTGGCGCGAGAGACTCCCGCCGCCCGCGCCACGTCCTCCAACGTAGGGGATGCCGACACCTGCGGGAGGCCTTCTTTCATACGGTCTTTATAGCATGCATGGAGAGCGCTCTCCACTGGCCGGGAGACTGTCGTCCGCGCAGGTCGAGGCCGCACTCAGCGGCAGATCGTGGACGGCTCGCCCGGCCAGTGCGGTGAAGGCTCCCGACTCCGTCCGCCAGGCCTGCCGCTCCGGTGACCACCGCTGCAGCGCCCGGGGTTGGATCTCCACCGCGACCTGGACCGTCTCTCCCGGCGCAGCCTCGGCCAGGGCGAAGCCCGCAAGCCGTCGCTCGCCGTCGTGCTTCAGATAGACCTGGACGACCTCGCGGCCAGGGCGTGCGCCGGTGTTGCGCAGCCGTACGGAGGCGGTGAAGGGGCGGCGCGGCTCGACCGACTCGGGCACCGACAGGCTCTCGTAGGCCCAGGAGGTGTAGCCCAGCCCGTGCCCGAACCAGAAGGCGGGTGCGTCGTGCCGCCGCAGCCAGGCGCGGTAGCCGATGTCCTGGCCCTCGTCGTAGGAGAGCACCCCGGCCACCGGCCTGGAGGCGATGATCGCCGTGTCCGCCCAGGTGGTGGGCAGCCTGCCGCCCGGCTCCGCCGTACCGAAGAGGACGTCGGCCAGCCCGTGCCCGGTCTCCTGGCCGGGAAACCAGCTCAGGAGTACGGCGGGCGCCTGCTCGCGCCACGGCAGAGCGACGGGTCCGCCGGAGTTGACGATCACGACGGTCCTGGGATTGGCCTCGGCCACGGCGCGTACCAGGTCGTCCTGGCGGCCGGGCAGGGCGAGGGAGTCGCGGTCGAAACCCTCGCTCTCGATCTTGTCGGTGGTGCCCACCACGACGATCGCGACGTCGCAGGTACGTGCGAGCTCGGCGGCGGCCGCGAGCTGGGCCTCGTCGTCCAGCCTCGGCGGGACGACGGCCAGCGCCGACGCCCGTCCCGAGCCGGAGCCGAGCTGTCTCGTGGCCACGAGGCAGACCTCCTGGCCGGCCCGCAGCGTCAGCGGCGCGCTGCGGTAGGGCGGGGACAGGTGGACGGTCGCCGGATCGTCCGTGTCGCGTTCCACGACCTCGTCGAGCAGGACGCGGCCGTCGGCGGCCAGCGAGACCCGGCCCCAGCCCGCCACCGCCACCTCCCACACGCCGTCGGCGTTGGACCGGAAGCAGGCGCTGATCTCGACGGTTTCGGCGGTGCCGACGAGCGTGGGCTCCAGTACGCGGCCGGTCAGCCTGTGCTCGGTATGCACCTCCGCTCCCGCGCCGTCCAGCAGCCGGACCAGCAGGCCGGCTTCGCCGGTCACGGGGTTGCAGGCGTTGCGCGGGCTCAGCGGGATGGGCAGGTCGCTGATGGACACGCCCGGCTCGTAGCAGACCTCGGCCAGGCCGGACAGCGCCTCGGTCACCCCTTCCAGGGGCGACACCACGCTGGTGGGATAGACGCCGGCGCTGCCGCCGCCCTGGATGCGGGCGGCAGCCGCGTTCGGCCCGATCACCGCCACCCGGCGCAGCGGCGCCGGGTCGAGCGGGAGCAGGCCGCCCTCGTTGCGCAGGAGCACCGCGCTCGACGCCACCGCCCGCCTCAGCAGGGCGCGCTCGTCCGTCGTGGCGGTGGCCCGGCTGTGAGTCTCCGGATGGTGGCCGTCCAGTGCGCCCACCCGCGCGGCCAGCCTGACCAGCCGGCGTACCTTGTCGTCGATCGCCTCCTCGGGAACCTCGCCCGCCCGCACGGCGGCGAGCAGCCGGTCGCCCCAGTGCTCGTTCGGCCCCGGCATGGCCAGGTCCTGCGCGGCGCGGGCCGAGTCATGCGTGGAGCGGACCCCGCCCCAGTCGGAGACCACGACGCCGTCGAAGCCCCACTCGCCCTTCAACGGTTCGGCCAGCAGCGGGCTCTCCGACATCGTGGTGCCGTTCACCCGGTTGTATCCCGTCATCACCACCCAGGCTCCGGCGGCCACCGCGGCCTCGAAGGGTGCGAGATAGACCTCCCGCAGGGTGCGCTCGTCAATGCGCGCATCGAGGGTGAGCCGCTCGGTTTCCGACTCGTTTCCCGTGAAGTGCTTGGCCGTCGCCGCCACGCCGCCGGACTGGACGCCGCTGATGTAGGCGGCGCCCACCCGCCCGGTCAGCAGCGGATCCTCGGAGTAGCACTCGAAATGCCGGCCGCCGAGTGGGGATCTGTGCAGGTTGAGCGTGGGCGCGAGCAGGACGTCCACCCCCTTGCGCCTGGCCTCGGCGGCCAGCAGCCCGCCGAGCCGCTCGACCAGCTCCTCGTCCCAGGTGGCCGCGAGCGCGGTGGGGGAGGGGAGCGTGAGGGAGGTCCTGCGCTCGTCCCATCCTTCGCCGCGAACGCCGACGGGTCCGTCGGACATCACGATGGCGCGCAGCCCGATGCCGGGTTCTGCCTGCGTGGTCCACACCGAGGCGCCGCTGAGCAGCCGTACCTTCTGGTCGAGGTCCAGCTTTTCCACGAGGTGATCGAGCTCGTCTTCTGTCACAACACGTCCTCTCACGCTGGGAGAGCGCTCTCCGCTCTGCTCCATAGGGTCGGCATCGCGACGGGCGATGTCAATGGGCGAGGGTGAGCCGCAGTTTCGGGAACATGGCAGGCAGGTTTCGGCGGCGTCTTGACAACGACGGATGCATAGAGGGAGTCTCTTGCGCATGGAGAGCGCTCTCCCTTCCCTGTCGTCGCTGAACGGCGGGCACCCCCGTAGTGAGGAGAGGTCGTGCATCCATCTCGAAATCCGGTCAGGCAGCTGTCAGGCCTGGTCGTGGCTCTTGTCGTGGCGCTGCTGGCATCCGGTTTGGCGGTGGTCGCACCGGCGTCTGCGGCCGACGCGCTGTTGTCGCAGGGGAAGGCGGCTACGGCGTCCTCGTCGGAGGGCGCCGGCTTCGCCGCGTCGGCGGCGTTCGACGGCAATCTCGCCGGCACCAGGTGGGCGAGTGCGGCGAGTGATCCGCAGTGGGTTCAGGTCGATCTGGGGGTGACGGCGTCGATCTCTCAGGTGGTTCTGACCTGGGAGGCGGCTTTCGGTAGGTCGTTCAAGATCCAGGCGTCGGCCGATGGGTCGGCCTGGGCCGACCTGTACTCCACGACGACGGGCACCGGCGGCGGCCAGACGCTGACCGTGTCGGGCTCGGGGCGTTATGTGCGCATGTACGGCACCGCGAGGGGTACCGGTTACGGCTACTCCTTATGGGAGTTCCAGGTCTACGGCAGCACCGGCTCCACTCCCGGGCAGTGCGGTACGGCCAATGTCGCGCAGGGTAAGACGGCGGCGGCCTCCTCGGTGCAGGCCGCCGACACTCCGGCCGCGGCGGCCTTCGACGGCAACCCGGGCACCCGCTGGTCCAGCGCCGCCATCGACCCGCAGTGGATCCAGGCCGACCTGGGCACCGTCCAGCAGATCTGCAAGGTGGTGCTGACCTGGGAAGGCGCTTACGGCAAGACCTTCAAGATCCAGGCGTCGGCCGACGGCTCGGCGTGGACCGACCTGTACTCCACCACCACCGGCGCAGGCGGCACTCAGACCCTGGACGTCTCCGGCAGCGGCCGCTACGTGCGCATGCACGGCACCGCCCGCGGCACCGGCTACGGCTACTCGCTCTGGGAGTTCGCCGTCCACACCGGCATGGTGAGCGAGCCCGGCGACTGGAGTGAGGTGTGGAAGGACGACTTCGACGGCGCGGCGGGCACCTCGCCAGCCGCGGCCAACTGGCTCCTGCGCACCGGCACGCAGTACCCCGGCGGCGCGGCCAACTGGGGAACGGGCGAGGTCGAGACGATGAGCGCCTCGACCCAGAACGTCTTCCTCGACGGCGCGGGCAGGCTCAGCATCCGCGCGCTCAAGGACGGCGCGGGTAACTGGACGTCGGGACGCGTGGAGACCCAGCGCACCGACTTCGCCGCCCAGCCGGGCGAGCAGGTCAGGTTCACCGCCAGGCTCCGCCAGCCCGACGTGGCCAACGCGATGGGCTACTGGCCGGGCTTCCGCGCCACCGGCGCCGCCTACCGCGGCAACTACACCAACTGGCCCGCCGTCGGCGAGACCGACATCATGACCGACGTCAACGGACGCGACCAACTGTCCAGCACCCTGCACTGCGGCACCGCCCCCGACGGCGTGTGCAACGAGTACAACGGGCGCACCAGCGGCCTGGCCACCTGCGGCGGCTGCCAGAGCGGCTACCACGAGTACACCCAGATCATCGACCGCACCAAGACCGACGAGGAGATCCGCTTCTACCTCGACGGCAAGCAGACCTGGGTCGTCCGGCAAAGCCAGGTGGGCGTCGCGGCCTGGCATGCGGCCGTCCACCACGGCTTCTACCTCCGCCTCGACCTGGCCATCGGCGGATCGCTGCCCAACGCGGTCGCCGGTTTCACCACGCCCACGGCCGCGACCACCTCGGGCGGCGTGCTGAGCGTCGAGTCGGTGTCGGTGGCGAAGAAGACCGGCGCCGCGCCGGCGCCGATGACCGACCCGGCCACGCCGGCCGGGCCCAGCACGGTCCGGGTGACCGGCACGCAGGGCAACTGGCAGCTGACCGTGAACGGCTCGCCGTACCTGCTGAAGGGGCTGACGTACGGACCGCCGCAGGCGGGCGCCGACGGCTACATGCGCGACCTCAAGGCGATGGGCGTCAACACCATCAGGCTCTGGGGAGTGGACGACGCCAGCACCCCGGCGCTGCTGGACAGGGCGGCGCAGCACGGCATCAAGGTGATCGTCGGGCACTGGCTGAACCAGGGCGCCGACTACGTCAACGACACCGCCTACAAGAACGCGGTGAAGAGCGAGATCGTCGCCAGGGTCAACGCGCTCAAGGGCCGCCAGGGTGTGCTGATGTGGGACGTCGGTAACGAGGTCATCCTCACCATGCAGGACCACGGCCTGGCCGCCGACGTCGTGGAGGCCCGGCGTGTGGCCTACGCGAAGTTCGTCAACGAGGTCACCGAGGCCATCCACGCCGCCGACCCGAACCACCCGGTGACCTCCACCGACGCCTACACCCATGCCTGGACCTACTACAAGGCGTACTCACCGGCGCTCGACCTGCTCGCGGTCAACTCCTACGGCGCCATCGGCACCGTGCGGGGAGACTGGATCAACGGCGGCCACACCAAGCCGTACATCGTCACCGAGGCAGGTCCCGACGGGGAGTGGGAGGTGCCGAACGACGCCAACGGTGTGCCGGCTGAGCCGACCGACCTGCAGAAGCGCGAGCAGTACACCGCCAGTTGGAACGCGATCAAGGGCCACGCCGGGGTTGCGCTCGGCGCCACCGAGTTCCACTACGGCCTGGAGAACGACTTCGGCGGGGTGTGGCTCAACACGTTCACCGGCGGCTGGCGGCGCTTGGGCTACCACGCGCTCAAGCAGGCCTACACCGGGCAGCCGTCCGCCAACACCCCGCCCGAGATCACCGCGATGTCCGTCGGCACGCCGTCCTCGGTGCCCGCAGGCGGGCAGTTCACCGTCGACGTCACCGCTGCCGACCCGCAGGGCGACACCGTCCGGTACAACCTGATGCTGAGCAACAAGCACATCAACGGCAACAGGGGCTTCGACCACGTCAGGTTCACCCAGACGGCTCCCGGTAAGTTCTCGGTGACGGCGCCGCAGCAGATGGGTGTGTGGAAGGTCTACGTCTACGCCTTCGACGGCCAGGGCAACGTCGGGATCGAGCAGAAGTCCTTCCGCGTGGTGCCGCCGGTGGTCGACGGCGTCAACGTGGCGCTCGGCAAGCCGGCCACCACCTCCTCCTACCAGCCGACCGGCGACGGAGGCCCGTTCCTGCCGGGCAAGGCCGTCGACGGTGACTTCTCGAGCAGGTGGGCCAGCGAATGGAGCGACGCGCAGTGGCTCCAGGTGGATCTGGGCGCGGCCACGCCGATCAAGCACGTCCAGCTGGCCTGGGAGGGCGCTTACGGCAAGGCCTACCAGATCCAGACCTCGGCGAATGGCTCCGACTGGACCACCGTGCACTCCACGACCACGGGTGACGGCGGGTTCGACTCGATCGATCTCACCGCGTCGGGAAGGTATGTCCGGCTGAATCTCACCCAGCGAGGGACCGCCTACGGGTACTCGCTGTTCGAGTTCGGCGTCTACAGATAGGCGAACGGCAACGTCGCGCCTGGTCCAGGCGCGACGTTGCCCAGCCTCTGTACCCGGTGGATGCTGGTCGGCGCCGCTGGACCCCGACGGCATTCAGATGAAAACCCGCAGATGCGCCGGGCAGGCGGAGTCGAACGCGAATGCTGAGCCCCCGATTCGACGCTCGAAACCGTCCCACCCTCGGTACGGTGACGCCGCGCCTGCCGTCTGTACGGACGGGTGCAGCCCCTTTCGGCCACATGGGGATCACCGGGCCGGTGCCGACCGTCCGGCGGCACAGGACGGTGGGACACGGCGTCTCGGGCGGTGCGCTGGTGACGACGACGGGCGCCATGGCCGCAACGCTCACGAAGACGGCGACCATCGAAAGCCTCATGGTGACCTCCGTTGCCGAGCGGCAGGGCGATCAAGGCGATGGCCAGGCCACCGGGCCGACGACCTGGCCAGGGTCCAGACGTTGAAGTTGAGCGTGAGGGGCAGAGCTGTCGCCGTGCCAGCACGAGCTGGCCGCCGCAGGTATGTCGGTGACGGTGAGGTCGTTATAGACACCTGACTGGTAGCCCGGTCGTCGTACTTTGCCGCATGTCCGCTCGGTGTCGATCCCGAACTGGCTCACTGATGGGACTCGGGATCTGACTGGCCGATTCTCTGGGCCGCCCGCCTGCTGAAGGGCCGCCCGGTGCGGAGATGTTTCTCGTGATCCTGACCTCGGGGCTGGGCTTCGTGCCCGAACGTGTCCTTCCCGTGCCGCCGCGGGCGGTCGTGCTGTGCACGGATCGCGTTGACGCATACGGCTGGAGTTCAGGTCGGCTGTATGTACTTCGTGGCACTTTGCCCGGTGGAAGTGCGTTTTCTTGAGAAATGTATGTCCCCAATCTTAGGGATATCAAGCTTTACTCAAGGCATTTTATCGTTGAGCCGTCAGGAAGGGCTGGATCGTGTCAGCCAGAACCGCAAGGAGAATGACAATGTCAAAGTTGTACGCGTCATGGCAGCACGGCTTCACGGCTGTGGCCGAGAATCCCGGTACGAGCGCGCTCCGACAGGGATTCGGCGTGACCTTCTCACTCCCCGCAAACGGCGGCGACTGGATCCACCTGGGCATTCCCACCCCCGTCATCGTCGAGGACCGCCGGGCCACCCTGGACAGGGTGCTCGTGCTCTTCGACGCGCGGGAGACCAGCTCGCTCCGCCACGTGCACGTCTGGGACGGCCCGAACCGCATCCTGGCCAGGGACGACCTCAGAATCGAAGGCGATCACGCGCACGGCCTGAGCGGAGACAACGTCTTCCCTGTAGGCCGCGACGGCATCAACTTCGGGTGCGGGATCTCGATGTTCTTCGCCGCCGGTCAGATCGACAGCCGCGTCTTCATCGCCGGCTTCGGCGGGGATTTCTCGCACAACATCTGACCTCGCCATTTCAGCCGTGCTGCGGCGAGGAGGCATTCCCAGGCGCGGCCTGCTCGTGCCGGCCTCCGGGTGATTGGTCGGAAAAGAATCGACGTCCCATCCCGCAGTTCATCTCCATTCCACAATAACTCTCACGGGAGGTAGACATGAGGAACTCAATCAGGCTGTTCATGACGGCGGCGGCCGCTGCTCTCGTCGCCGGTGGCGTCTTCACCGTCACGGGCGTGGCGGCGCAGGACGCCGCCGCGGCGCAGCCCGCTGCAGGGACGACGTTCTGGGCCAAAGTGGCCGCGAACGGGAACCTGCTCGCCGCATCGGGCATCGGCAACGTCAACAAGTTCGGCCAGGGGCGTTACAACCTGACGACGGACGCCGACATCAGCCGCTGCGCCCTCACCGGCGCGATCAACACCAACGGTGGCAGCGACCCGGGGCCGGGCAGCGCGTCGATCCTGGTCGGCGCCGTCGACGCAAGAACGCTCTTCGTCCGTACGGCCACCCCTTCGGGTCCGAGCCCGAGGAGCGTCGACGACGACCGGCCGTTCTCGCTCCTGATCGCCTGCTGAGCCATCCCTGACCGCCCGGTTGGGCAGCGGCCGAACCCCTTCCCGCGCATTCCGGGAAACAGAATCACCTCGAGAGGAAACGATCATGAGTTACCGAACCCGCCTGGTCGCCGGCCTTGCCGGCGCTGCCTGCCTGGTGCTGGGCACCGGCATCGCTCCCGCGACGGCCCAGTCCGTGTACGGCCCTTATGCCAGCTACGAGGTCTGCTGGGTGTCCGGCAACCAAGGGCAGCAGGCCGGTCAATGGGTGTCGTACTTCTGCTCGCAGAACGGCACCCCCCAATGGTGGCTGTTCACCACTCCCTGACCGGCCGTTCGCCCCCTCCGCCCAGTGAGAGCCGCGACCGTGATGTCCCTCTCCTGACAGAAAGGCCCGTCGATGTTCGCTGATCACCGGCCCCGGGTTCAGGGCCGGTGATCAGCGACCTGCCGCTCGCGCGCCGCCGCCAGGCACGAGGGCGAGCAGCCGGCCGGCCGGGTGCGTTCTCATCGCCTCCAGCCACGGCTGCGCCTGCGGCGTCATCGTCATCCGCCTGTCGGCCCGACGGCGGCTCGTGAGCGGGGGACCTGACCGGCGGGGCCGTCACATAGCTGCGCAACGCGGCGGCCAGCGCGGGCCCGACGCCGGCCAGCCGACGCGCGTCGGCGTCGTCGAACGGACGGCCGCGCGCCGCGGCCGCTCGTTCTCAACGAGCACCAGCGGAGGCCTGGTCCACGGGTGCCCATCCACGAAGACGCGCAGGCTGCATGGGACGGCCGAATTCATGGCATCAGGCAAATCCATTGATATCACCTACAGCGATCATTTCATCACGACATGATGACGGTCATGCTCAGGCGTCTTCTCACCGCAGCGGGATGCGTCCTCTTCCTGGGGGCTACGGCCGGCATGGGGTTCTACTTCTTCCGCGTCGGGCCGGATCGGGCCGACCAGGCCGCGAGCGTGATCAGCGCCTTCTTGGCCTTCTGCGGTCTGGCCGTGGCTGTCATCGGCGTCCTGCCGCAGAGCCGCCCCGCTGCTGCGTCCCGCGATGAGCGCGCTCCTGCCGATGAGCGAGACGACCTGCCACCGCTGATCAGCCGCGTCGAAGACGCAGCCCGTGTCCAGGCCGGGTACGTGAAGAGCCTGCCGCAGGATGCCCGCATCGACCGGGCACAGGAGCTGCAGTCGGTCCGAGACCTGCGGAATCTGGAAGCCCTCCTGTGGCGGATGGAGGAGGCTCGATCAGATGGAGGCACAGAGCGCGTGCCTGCGCGGCCACCCCGGCTGTCACCCGCCCCGCGCATCCTGCTGACGGCCGCTGTCGCTGGGACGGTGGTCACCGCGGTGGGCACCTGGCTGTGGTCGCGGTGGGGAGCCGCGTCGGTGCCTGGCATGCTGACCATCCAGGGCGTCGGCATGTGCTTCCTCATCGCCGGGATTCTGGCCTGGCGCCTGAAGCCGCAGGTGCCCGCCGGACCCTGGATGATCGTGTTGGCCCTGCTGACACTCGTGTCCAACCTCCATGTCGGCTTGCGACTCGACACGGACATGCCAGGCCGCGTGGTCACGGTCGTTCTGGGCACAGGCGCACAGTGGTTGCAGATCGTGGCGGCGGGGCGGCTGCTTCTGGCCTGCTCCGTCCCCACCCTGTCGGCGGGCGAGAGGCGCGTGGTGACAGTCGGGTGGATCCTGGCAGCAGCGAGCCCGTTGCTGCTGCTGGCGACGAAAGTGCCTGTTCCTTCGTGCCACGGATGGTGCGGCACCAGCCCCATCTCACTCACTCGAGACCCCGCGGTGTACTACGCGGTCAGGTCAGCCCACCTGGCCGCGTGGATTCTGCTCGCTCTCTCGACCTTGCGCGTCCTCGTGCGCCGCTACCGGCACGCCACCGATCGTCAGCGTCATCTGGACGGCTTCTCCCTGCTGGCCGGCAGCACCGTCATCATCTTGTTCGTGCTGGGCTATGCCAGCGTGCTCGCGCAGTACGCCGCCGGCCCCGGCACGCTGCTCGCCCGGCTGATCGACCTGCAGGCGCTGGTCATCGCCTGGGCCGCGGTGTTCGCCATCCCGGTGGCGATCGTATCGGCGTTCCTGGGGCAGCAGGCGATGCTCGCGTCCATCGCCCGGCTCCTCGGCCGGGCCAAGCCGTGGTGCGTGGGAAGGCTGCAGAGCGCACTGAGGAAAGCTCTGCGCGACCCGACCTTGGCCGTGGTCGTCCCGAATGCACGTGGCATCCTGTTCGATGCGATGGGGCGTCCCGTGGTATCCCCGCCGCCGGAGCGGCATCGAACCGTTGTGGGCACTCCGCCGATCGCCGTGTTGCTGCACGACCCGTCTCTCACCCACGACCGGGAACTGCTGGACGCGGCCGCGGCGGTAGCCTCCCTGGCGCTGTCCGAACTCGACTTTCGCCGTTATCCGAGTGACTGTGTCCAGGTCCAGCGTCGTCGTTGTTGTCTTGGATGCCCGTAGGCGTCAGCACCGCGGGCCGCAGCGGAACGGCCGGCCGAGGATGCCGCTGCGATTGTGCACGTGTCGCCGGCGACGCCATCGACACCGCCGGCCCACCGCCGGCCCACCGCCGGCCCACTGCCGGCAAGCCGAACAGTTCTCGCTGCTCAGAGCAGATCTGCCCCAGGCGGATCGTGTCGACGCCGGCCCGGGCCGCCTCGCATGATGGACGCATGAGCGAAGAATCGAAAACTCCGCTGTTCAACGCGCGGGTGAGAAGTGAGCTTTACGAGCAGCGCGTTCTCGTTCTCGACGGCCCTCTCGACGACGACAACGGGACGCTGCTGGCCACGCAACTGATGGCGCTCGCCACGCAGGATGCGTCGTCGGATATCGCATTGTGGATTCACTCCCCGGGCGGCTCGGTTCCCTCGATGCTGGCGATCCGCGACATCATGCGGCTCATTCCCTGTGACGTATCGACCCTTGTGCTGGGCATCGCTTACAGCGCCGGGCAATTCTTGCTGTCTTCGGGAGCCCGGGGGAAGCGCCGGGCCCTGCCGCACTCGCGTGTCCTGATGCACCAAGGCTCGGCGGGAATCGGTGGCACCGCGGTCGACATCGAGCTGCAGGCCGGCGACCTGCGGCACACGCGCGACACGGTGCTCGGCCTGATCGCCGAGGACACGGGTCAGTCCGCCGAGCGCATATTCGAGGATTCTCTGCACGATCGCTGGTACACAGCGCAGCAGGCACTGGACTACGGCTTCATCGATGCGATCGTGCAGAGCTTCGACGAAATAGCGCCGCACAATCGCGCACGGCCAGGATTCGGCGTCACCGAAGGAGTCGGCAAGTGAGCACATATACGATCCCGAACGTCATCGCCCAGAATCCTCGTGGCGAGCGGATCATGGATGTCTACTCGCATCTGCTCACCGAGCGAATCGTGTATCTGGGCACCGCGATCGACGCGGGCGTCGCGAACGCGCTCATCGCGCAGCTGATTTTTCTGGAGTCGGACAACCCCGACGCCGAAATACAGTTCTATATCAACTGTGAAGGCGGGGATCCGAGCGCGATGCTCGCGATCTACGACACCATGCGCCATATCCGCCCGCGGGTTTCGACCACCTGCGTCGGACAGGCTGTCTCGGTGGGTGCCGTCCTTCTCGCCGCGGGCGCCGAAGGAAAGCGTGCCGCTCTCCCGCACGCGCGAGTGATCCTGCACCAACCGGCCGCTCAGGGGCGCGGGGCGATCCCCGATCTCATCCTGCAAGCCGACGAGGTCGTGCGTGTCCGGGCAGACATCGAGCGCATCCTGTCACGGCACACCGGCCAGACGATCGAGACCCTGCGCGCCGACACCGATCACGATCGCGTGTTCACCGCGACCGCGGCCTTGGAGTATGGGCTCCTCGATCAGATCATCGAGGAGCATTCATCGTAGGCCCGTGGACGATCCCGGCCGGCTACGCGGCCAGCGCGTAGGCCGCCGAGCAGGTGGCGTCTCTCGACGCGCTGGGCTGAGCGGACCGCAGGCTCTCGGCGACGGCAAGGGTCAGATCGATCAGGGTCACGTCCAGCGCGCCGGCGACCGCGGCGATCATTTCGCTCGACGGCTCCTTGACGCCTCGTTCCATCTCGGAGAGATATTGCGGCGAGACTCCGGCGCGACGTGCCGTCTCGCTCAGCTTCTCGCCCCGCTCGTGACGGATGCCTCTCAGCCGCTCACCGAGCACGTGCCGCCACAGCGGCTCGCGAGCCGGAGACGGCTTGGGTGCGGTCCGATCGATCGCTGGACGGAGCGGCGGGATGGAGGAGGCCATGCCTCACCATAGGCAGACGGCGCGTTCGAGTTCTGCCTCCTTCGCGCAGAGCAGAACCGTCGCGGTCTCCTCCGCCTCGCCCGCGCCGTTCGAAGGAGGCGAGCCTGGCGTGTGAGCTGGGATGGCCCGCCCGCCGCGGGCTCGTCCGTCCCACGACGAGTGATGTGTAAATTGCACAGAGTGGAAGATGAGGTCGGCGGCCGGATCCAGGTACGTGGCACGCGGGTGCACAACTTGCGGGACGTGGACGTCGCGATCCCGCGCGACGCGCTCATCGCGTTCACGGGCATCTCGGGGTCGGGCAAGTCGTCGCTGGCCTTCGGCACCATCTTCGCCGAGTCGCAGCATCGCTATCTGGAGTCGGTCGCGCCCTACGCGCGCCGGCTGCTGCAGCAGCTGCCCATGCCGGACGTCGACGACATCACCGGCCTGCCGCCCGCGGTCGCGCTCGGTCAGCGGCGTTCGGTGCCGTCCGCGCGGTCCACGGTCGGCACCCTGAGCAGGGTGTCCAACTCGCTGCGGATGCTGATGTCACGCGCCGGGACCTACCCCTCGGGCGCATCGCGCCTGGATTCGGACGCGTTCTCGTCCAACACCGTCGCCGGAGCGTGCCCGAGGTGCCAGGGGCAGGGGGTGTTGCACGAGGTCACCGAGGAGTCGCTCGTCCCCGACCCGTCGCTGAGCATCGCGGAGGGTGCGATCGCTTCGTGGCCGGGCGCCTGGCAGGGCAAGAACCAGCGCGACATCCTGGCCACGCTGGGCTACGACATTCATCGGCCCTGGCACAGCCTGCAGCGGGAGGAGCGGGACTGGATCCTGTTCACCGAGGAAGAGCCGGTCGTGACGGTTCACCCGGTGCGCGAAGCGGGCCGGATCCACCGTCCCTACCAGGGGAAATACGCCAGCGCGCAGCGGCTGGTGCTCAAGGCGTACGCGGCCTCCGCCAGCGAGAAGAGCCGCCGGCGCGCCGAAGGGTTCATGACCAGCCGGGCGTGCCCGTCCTGCGGGGGACGGCGGTTGCGTCCCGAGGCGCTGGCGGTCAGCTACGCGGGCAAGGACATCGTCGAGCTGGCCACGATGCCGATGAGTGAGCTGGCCGGCCTGCTCCGCCCGTACCGTGACGACCAAGGGCCGGCGGGGGCGCTGACCAGCGACATCCTCGACCGGATCGGCGTGCTGGACGAGCTCGGGCTGGGCTATCTGAGCGTCGCGCGGCCCGCGCCGACCCTGTCCAGCGGCGAGTTGCAGCGCATCCGGCTCGCGACGCAGCTCCGCGCCGGGTTGTTCGGGGTCGTGTACGTGCTGGACGAACCCTCGGCGGGCCTGCATCCAGCTGATTGCGCCGCGCTGTCGGAGCTCCTGCGCCGGTTGCGCGACAGCGGTAACACCGTCTGTCTCGTCGAGCATGACATGGACGTCGTACGCCAGGCGGACTGGGTGGTCGACGTGGGCCCCGGCGCGGGTGAGGCCGGCGGGCGGGTCCTCTACAGCGGGCCGATCCCGGGGCTGCGCGACGCCGGAGGATCGGTGACGCGCCACTATCTGTTCGCCATCGTCGTACCGGAGCGGCCGCGGCACCAGCCGACCGGCCGGTTGCGGTTGCGCGGGCTCCATCGCAACAACCTGCGCAACGTGGACGTCGACGTGCCGCTGGGCGCGTTCACCGCCGTCACGGGGGTCTCCGGCTCGGGCAAGAGCAGCCTGCTGGAGGCGATCGCCGAGGCCGTCCCCGAGGGCACGAGGGTGGTGTGGGTGAACCAGCAGCCCATCGGCCGGACCCCGCGCTCCAACCTCGCCACCTACACCGGGCTGTTCGACACGGTGCGCAAGCTGTTCGCCGCCACTGACAGCGCGCGGTCCCAGGGGTACGGTCCCGCACGGTTCTCCTTCAACGTGGCGGGCGGACGGTGTGAGACCTGCCAGGGCGAAGGCTATGTCTCGGTCGAGCTGCTCTTCCTGCCCAGCACCTATGCGCCCTGCCCGGACTGCGGCGGCGCACGCTACAACCCCGACACCCTGCGGGTGACCTACCGGGACCGGACGATCGCCCAGATTTTGGCGATGACGGTCGACGAGGCCACCGGCTTCTTCGGCGACGTCCCCGCCGTACGCCGTCCTCTGGAGACGCTGCACGAGGTGGGGCTCGGCTATCTGCGGCTGGGACAGCCCGCCACCGAGCTGTCCGGCGGTGAGGCTCAGCGCATCAAGCTCTCCGCCGAGTTGCAGGGCCGCCGGGCCGGCTGCACGATCTATCTGCTCGACGAGCCGTCCACCGGCCTGCACCCGCACGACACCGACGTGCTCATGGACCGGCTGTACGACCTGGTCGGCGGCGGTGGCACGGTCGTGCTCGCGGAGCATGACATGCGGGTGGTGGCGACCGCCGACCACGTCATCGACCTGGGACCGGGCGGCGGATCGGCCGGTGGCACCGTGGTGGCCGCGGGCACACCGGCGCAGGTCGCCGAGAGTTCGCGCAGCCGTACCGCGCCCCACTTGAAGGATCTGCTGTGAAGATCTCTTGAAAGTTTCGAGGCACTGTTTCCGCTGGAAGAGCGCGTGTGAGGTGCGTAAATAGGTCGGTGCGTACCGAAACATTTTTGGGCATTCTTGACATATTTCGGGAGTGTTTCCACACTGGGTCCTCAAGGTTGCCTCCCTGCCGGGCCGGTGGACACGGCAGGGAGCGCGGCCTCCGACGCCTTGGTGGTCTGCGTCCCATGCGGGGCAGCGCCGATCCGGCGAGGTGTGTCTCCGCGTTCGCTCCGTGATTCAGCAATGGAGGCTCAGGCATGCGCACAACCGCCTCACGCGGCCCCGAAACCCGACGATCCTTCAGCGGCTTACGCCGGGTTCTGGCCGTCGGCGTTCTCGGCTTGGCCGGCACGATCGTACCGTCGGCGTTGTCGGTTCCCGCCGACGCCGCGGAGACCACACTCGGCGCGGCGGCCGCGCTGAGCGGCCGCTATTTCGGCACCGCGATCAACTCCGGCAAGCTCGGCGAATCGGCCTACACGACGATCGCCAACCGCGAGTTCAACATGGTGACGGCCGAGAACGAGATGAAGATCGACGCCACCGAGCCGCAGCAGGGCGCCTTCAACTTCACCAATGCCGACCGTGTCTACAACTGGGCCGTGCAGAACGGCAAGCGGGTCCGCGGGCACACCCTGGCCTGGCACTCCCAGCAGCCGCCGTGGATGCAGAGCCTGTCCGGCAGCGCGCTGCGCCAGGCGATGATCAACCACATCAACGGCGTCATGGCCCACTACAAGGGCAACCTCTACGCCTGGGACGTGGTCAACGAGGCCTATGCCGACAGCGGCGGCGGACGGCGTGACTCCAACCTCCAGCGCACCGGCAACGACTGGATCGAGGTGGCCTTCAGGACCGCCAGGGCCGCCGACCCGGCCGCCAAGCTCTGCTACAACGACTACAACATCGACAACTGGACCTGGGAGAAGACGCAGGGCGTCTACAACATGGTCAGGGACTTCAAGAGCCGTGGCGTCCCGATCGACTGTGTCGGTCTCCAGGCCCACTTCAACAGCGGCAGCCCCTACAACAGCAACTTCCGTACCACGATCTCGAGCTTCGCCGCCCTCGGCGTGGACGTCCAGATCACCGAGCTGGACATCCAGGGGGCCTCGGCCACGACCTACGCCAACGTGGTCAACGACTGCCTGGCGGTCGCCCGCTGCAACGGCATCACCACCTGGGGCGTGCGGGACAGCGACTCCTGGCGCTCCGGAGACACGCCGCTCCTGTTCGACGGCAACGGCAACAAGAAGGCCGCCTACACCTCGGTACTCAACGCCCTCAACAGCGTGAACCCGAACCCCGACACCACTCCACCGAGCACGCCGGGCACCCCGGCCGCGTCCAACGTGACCTCCTCCGGCGCGACGCTGACGTGGACCGCGTCGACCGACACCGGTGGCTCGGGCCTGGCGGGTTACAACGTGTTCCGCGAGCAGGGTGCCACCGACCCGCAGCTGGGTCAGCCGGCCACCAACTCGATCACGCTGACGGGGCTGACCGCCGGCACTCAGTACCAGGTGTACGTGCAGGCGCGGGACGGCGCGGGCAACCTGTCCGGCAACTCCCAGCTGGTCACCTTCACCACCCAGACGGGCGGCGGCACGGACACCACGCCGCCGAGCACGCCGGGCACCCCGGCCGCGTCCAACGTGACCGCGTCCGGCGCGACGCTGACGTGGACCGCGTCCACGGACACGGGCGGCAGCGGCTTGGCCGGCTACAACGTGTTCCGCGAGCAGGGCGCCACCGACCCGCAGCTGGGTCAGCCGGCCACCAACTCGATCACGCTGACCGGGCTGACCGCCAGTACTCAGTATCAGGTGTACGTACAGGCGCGGGACGGCGCGGGCAACCTGTCCGGCAACTCCCAGCTGGTCACCTTCACCACCCTGACAGGCGGCGGCACCGGCGGCTCCTGCACCGTGGCCCCGACCACCCAGACCCAGTGGCAGACCGGGTACGTCATCGACCCGGTCCGGGTGACGGCGGGCAGCTCGGCGATCACCGGCTGGACGGTGACCTTCACCCTGCCGGCCGGGCACACCATCACCGGATCCTGGAACGCCCAGGTGACCGTGAGCGGGCAGACCGTGACGGCCAAGAACGTGGCCCACAACGGCACCCTCGGCGCGGGCGCCGGCACCGCCTTCGGCCTCCAGGCCAGCCGTCCCAACGGCAACACCTCGCTGCCGAGCGCATACACCTGCGCCTGACAGCGGTTCCACCCCTGGCCCATCCACCCCTCACCGGGCGTGGGTGGGCCAGCGGCCTGTCCTGGGCGGGCGAGACTCACGATCCGCTGACCTGACCAGATCAAGCCTCCCGGGTCAGCAGCTGATGGAGGCTCCGGCAGGCCCGGGTGAGCGAGGTCGAACCGCGCTTCTTCGCATGGGCGGCCACTTCGGGGATCTCTCCCCGTGCGCCGGCCCACGTGGCGATGCCGGTGGCCAGCACGACGGCGTCGGTGTGCAGACGCTGGGCCCGCTCGCCTTCTTCCGGGAGGAGGACGGTCAGGAAGTGCCGCAAGATCGTCCATACCTCCGCGTGCGCGCCCTGCTTGGCGGCCAGCTCCAGCGCGGGCAACGCGAGGTTGGCCTCGTAGCGGGTGCGGCGGCCGAACCGGCCCAGCAGGCGGCCCGTCTCGGCGGCGGGGAGCGCGCCCTTGGCCGCCAGCTGAAGCAGCGGGGGCACCGCTTCGTCACCCTCCACGGTGAGGAAGTAGGCCAGGATCAGGGCCGTCGCCGGGCCGGACGCGCCTTCGGCCAGGGCCAGATTGCGCAGGTCGTCGATCGCGATGTCGGGCCGGTCGAAACGGTCGATCAGGCCGATCGCCAGATGGGCCGCCGCGAGCTCCCGGTGGTGGGGCGTCATACCGGGCCAGAAGTGACGTGACCCGCGCCGGAACGGGCGCATCTCGGGCGCGGTCAGCAGGGCGTCGAGGTGGGGGAGACCGGTGGGCTCCACGGACTGCCAGCTCACGTTGACGATGTCACGCTCGTCGAAGGGCACCACGCGGGAGCCGAGGTCGAGGGTCCAGGTCAGCTCCACCTCCGGGGGTGGGGGCGCGCCGCGCTCGAACCAGCGGGCCACCGCCGAGCCGCTGTTTCTCGCGCGTTCGGCCAGGTCAGGAGCAGGATCAGGCGGGAGACGCAACAGGGCCTGTGCCACGTCCAGCGGGAGCGGCTCGTAGCCGGAGTCCGCGCACACGGCCAGGCGGTCGAGCAAGGTCTCGGGGTCGAGGTGGCCGTCGGCGCGGGTGGGGGTGGCCAGCAGGACCGGGGGCAGGGCTCCGGCCTTCGCCGCGCGCAGGAGCTCGTCGAGGCGGGACAGGAGGAAGGCGTGGGGACGGGCGCACTCCCGCAGACGGGGGAGCCGGTTCCAGGGCGCAGGCGGCGCCTGCCGCAGGATCTCCTCCTGTACGAAGTCGGGCATCTCATGGAGCGGGACGATCGTGCGCAGGGCGGGGAACAGCTGGAAGGCCGTGGCCGCGACGTTCACCATGCCGTCGTACAGGGCCTGCCCGAGAGTGCCTGACAGCTCGGAGCCCTTCGTCCGGTACGACGGGCGCTGCCGAGGCGGACGGGACCCGGGTGGCCCCGGATCTTCGCCGGGATTGACGAGCTCCCTGGCCAGCGCGGTGCACCAGTCACGAGGAGAGTGCCAGGCCGGCGCGTCGTAGAGCACCGGCCGCAGGTGTTCGCCGAACCGCCGGGCCAGCGTTTCCCGCAGGACGCCCGGGTTCGCATGGGCCTCCCGCGTGACCGCCGCCAGCCACGCCTCGACGTCGATCCAGCCGATCTCCTCCGGCGGGCCGCTCTCCAGATCCGAGGCCGGGAACGGGCCGGCGACGGTGGCCTCGGGCAGGCGGCCGGGGGTGAAGCCGCCGGTCCAGCCTGCGATGAAGCACTCGAAGAGCTGCCGGGCCGAGGCCGGGGGCAGCAGCTCGGCCGCCTCCAGGATCGGGGCGGCGTCGGTGAGGTGGCCGGCGTGCTTGAGCGTGAGGGTGACCGCGCGGTCGCGCACCTCGTGGGAGGCGTGCGCGTACGCGTTGGTCAGCGCGGTGACGTGCTCGGTCACCCGTTCCGGATGGTGGCGAAGATCGCGGTCGAGCCAGGTCAGGCCCTTCACGGCGAGCTTGGCCTCTGGGCGGAAGGTCATCGCCTCGACGGCCTCGGCGGCGTCCGCCGGGTCGAGCCGCGCCTGGCACACCTGCCGCCAGGCCACCTCGGCCACCGGGCCCGGCGCGACGGGCAGCAGGCGCAGGTAGTCGCGCAGCCTCCCGGCCGACTCCGCCGGCGTGGGCGCCACGAGCGTGTGCAGCCGGACGAAGTACCGCAGGTCTTGCGCGTCACCGCCGAGCAGGAAACGGCGCACGCAGCCGGTGATGATCTGCTCGCGCGGCAGCGTGCGGGCGACCAGGGCCAGCCAATGGGACGGCTTCGGGATGAGCGTCTCGTCGACCAGCGCCCGGCCCGCGCCGGCCGCCTCGAAGATCCTCGGAAGCAGGTGGGGCGTCAGCGGGTCCTTGGCCACGCCCACCGCCGACAACCAGGCCGCCACCAGCGGCTCGTGGTCGGGCGGGATGGCCTCGCCGTCGCGCAGCAACTCCAGGGCCAGCGGCACGATCCGGTCGTCGGGACGGCGGATGCGGCGTGCGAGGCGTACCGCCAGATCGGCACGCCAGGCCGGCGGGCGGCCGGAGACCGCCTGCACCAGCCGGTGCGGGCTCAGCGCGCCGGACCAGCGGGGATTGAGGTCGCGCTTCATCAGCCAGGTGGCCGCCCCTGCCGGGCCGGGAATGGTCGCCGCGCCGACCATCATCAGCACCTCGGACGAGCCGGTGACCTGGTCGAAGGCGTCCCAGCCGAGGAGCAGGCCCGGTAACTCGGCGGCGACGGTGGCCCGTTCGGCGTCGGTGAGCTTCGGCAACCGCAACGCCAGACCCTCGGCGTCGTGGTTGAGCACGAGATTCCTGATCTCGGTACGGAGGTCGTCGGAGGTCATGACGTGGCTCCGGTGAGCTGGGCGTGCAGGCGCTTGCACTCGTGGACGAAGCGGATCGTCCGTCGGCTGCGCGCGAACTCGGCGACGACCGGGATCTCCCCGCGCGCGCCCGTCCAGCGCGCCACGTCGGCGGCGAAGGCGACGAGATCGGTGTGGGTCACGGTGATGCGCCGCCCCTCGCCCGGCAACATCCCGGGCAGCAGGGCGCGCACGATGCGCCACACCTCATGGTGGCCGCCGGCGTCGGCCAGCTCGGTCAGGGCCGCGATGGCGGGGCGGGTCTCCCGCCAGGTGCGGCGCAGCACCAGCGCGAGCTGGCGGCCGATCGCCTCGGCCGGCAGCTCGCCTCTGGCCGCCATGCTCAGGACCAGCGGGATCATGCCGGGCATGCTGCCGTCGGCCAGGAGAAAGGCGAGGATCACCGCCGTGCACTCGCCCATCGGGCCCTGGGTGATCTCCAGGCCGGCGATCTGCGTGGGCGTCAGCCCCGAGCCCCAGAGGCCGCGCAGCAGGAAAGGCAGCAGGTTGACGGCCACGACCTCGCGGTGCGAGGGCAGCATGGCGGACCACGCCTGGAGCGTGCCGCCGGACTCGTCGACCTTCCAATCGAACGGCTGACGCAGCAGCACCTCGTCGATCAGCCGATGGCCGGTCGGGGCCGTCACCCGCACCATCGGCTGCAGCCTGACCTGGGTGAAGTGCTCAGGCTCGCAGTCGCCGAAGTCGACCATGGACGCGTTCACCATGTGGCGCCACACGAGGCCGCACTCGGGGTCGGCCATGCCGTCACCGGCGAGCCAGCGGGCGGCCGAGCGCGCCGCCTCCGAGTCGGCCTTGGCGGCCCGATCGGCCGCGGCCTGATGGCTGCCCCGGGGCAACCGCAGCAGCGCCTGCGCCAGGTCGGCCGGAGGCGGCTCCACTCCGGCGGCGGCGCAGGTCTCCAGCCGGTCCACCAGCACGTCGGGGTCGAGGTGGCCGCTCATCCAGGTCGGCGTGGCCAGCAGCACGGGCGGCAGGGTGCCGTCGCGGAGGGCCTCGGCGAGCTCCGTGTAGCGGTGCAGCAGAAAGCCATGAGGCGGGGAGACGGCGTTGGGGTGGGGCAGCCGGTTGCGCCGCCGCCACTCGTCGTGCTCGGGCAGCTCTTCGGGCAAATAGGAACGCAGCCGGGGCGGGACGAAGACGACGGTCACCCGCACGAGCGGCTCGCCCGGGTTCGGCGGGGGCACCTGTTCCCCTGCCTGCATCGCGGCGATCCGGGCGGGGTCCACGCCGAGCTCGGCCATGCGCTCGTAAACGTCGTCGAAGATGTAGGACGGCATGGCCTCCTCGGAGTCGTCGTACAGGACGCCGGGCCTCGTACGCACCGGATGGTGGCGGTCCGGCACGGCGTCGGCGGGAGAGTCGTTCAGGTGGATCCGGCCCCCGGCGAAGGGGATCTGCCGGTCGCCTTCGTGGGCCACCGCCTTGTCCGGGCCTTCGTCGCTGGTCCAGGTGATGAAGAAGGCGCGCAGCGGGGTGTCGTCGTCGAGGTAGCGGCCGGGCCGGTGGAAGCCGAAGCGGCCCACCGTGATCCGCCGGCGCGACGGCTCGGGGTCGGGCACCTCGCCACGGGTGAGGGCGCGCACGCTCACGGAGTAGTTCGCGCCGTCCCAGAACTTCTGCGGTTCGATCGGCGGCCGCTCCGGCACGCTCCCCGGAGCGACGAGCTCGGCGGCCAGCACCGACTGCCAGTCCTCGGGGTCGAGGCGGACCTCCTTGGAGCGCCAGTAGCCCTGGTCGCGCTCGGCGTGAGGCTTGAGCTTGCGGCACAGCTCGGCCCGGTCGCCGGCGATCCCGGCGACGAAGGCCGCCAGCCAGCGCTCCTGGCCGATCCAGCCCTCGTGATAGCCGGGGAAGATCGACGGCTCGGGGAACCGCCGCGCCTCCGGCACCTCGGGCAGGGGCGGGAACTCCTTCCGCTCCAGCAGTTCCTCGACCGGGGTCTCCCCGCCGAACCGCTCGGCCAGCTTCGCGCCCAGGTCGGCGGGGAGGTGGCGGACACCGTCGAGGATCGCCTCGGCGTGGCCGGCGAACAGGCCGGCGTGTTTCAGGGTCAGCTCGGCCGCGCGGTTGCGCACGTCGAAGGACTTGTGCGCGTAAGCCGTGGTCAGCGCGGTCACGAAATCGGCGGCCGCCTCGGGCGTGGCCCGGATCGCCTGGTCGAGCCAGCGCAGGCCCGTGGTGGCGAGCTTGGCCTCGTCCCGGAAGGTGAGCGCGTCGACCGCCTCGACCATATCGGCGTGGTCGAGCGGCATCGCCCCGCGCACCTGCCCGGCGGCCAGCTCGGCGACCGTTCCCGGGGCCGACGGCAGCAACCGCAGGTAGTCGCGCAGGCGGGGCGCGGACTCCGCGGGCGTGGGGTCGAGCAGCGTGTGCAGCCGTACGAAGAACCGCAGGTCCTGCGCCTCGCCGCCGCGCAGGAAACGGCTCACGCAACCGTCGAGCACCTGCTCCCTGGGCAGCTCGCGGGCGGCGGCGGCCAGCCAGCGGGTCGGCCGGGGCTCCAGTCGTTCGTCACGGAGGGCGCGGCCCGCGCCGTCTGCGGCGAAGACGCGAGGCAGCAGCACCGGAGTCAGCGGATCGCCTGCCACGCTCGGCGCGGCCAGCCAGGCGGCCACCAGCGGGTCGTGGTCGGGTGGCACGGCGCCGGACTCACGCAGCAGCGCCACGGCCAGCGGCGCGATGCGGTCGGCGGGACGGCGCACCCGCTGGGCCAGCCGGACCGCCACATCGCGACGCCACTCCAACGGGCGGGCGGCCGCCACCCGGCACACCCGGGCGACGTCGGGGCCCTCGGCCCAGCGGCGGTTGACGTCGCGGCCGGTCATCCACGTCACGGCGGCCGCCGGGCCGGTGATGACGCCGACACCGGCCAGCAGCAGCGCGTCGGCCAGCTCGTCGAGCAGGCCGCCGACCTCCCAGGAGGCCATCTCCGCGAAGTCGCCGGGATGATCGGCGCGCACCTGCTCGGTGCGGGCCCGGCGCAGCTCCTTGACCAGGCCGGGCAACCGCCCGCCCAGCTCGGCGCGCTCCTCCTCGGTGAGCGTGACCAGCCGGTCGGCCAGGCGGGTGACCTGGTTGCGCGTGACCAGATCGAAGATCTCCGTCCAGAGGGTCATCGGGAGACCTCCACGGCGGCGCGGGCGACGATGCGGGCGGCCAGCACGTGTTTGCACGGCCCACGGGAGCCGCGATGGTCCCACCACCACTCGCAGGTGCAGGAGCCGTCGGTCAACGAGACGCGGCGCGCGCCGCCCGAGGTGCGGACGGTGGCCAGCTCGCCTTCGAGGCGCACGGCGCCCGCGTCGACGAGCCTGCGCGCCTTGGCCAGCCGCGGGTTGAGCAGGAACACATTGTCCTTGTCATAGGGCAGCTCACGGTGGAAGTGGGCGGCCTCCGACAGGTCGTAGCCGACCCGGCCGGCGACGCCGAGCTGCGTCAGCGCGGCCCGCACCCGCTCGGCGGGGATGCCCGCGCGGTCGGCCAGCAGGCCGATCTCGACCTCCGGCTCGAAGTTGAGCAGCATGCCCACCACGTCGGCGTCGTTCTCGGCCTCGTCGGTGGCCAGGTCGTCGAGCACCGCGCCCTCGCCGGAGAAGCCGCGCCAGCGCTCGGGCGAGAGGGTGAGCGTGTAGCGCATGCCGGGCAGCTCCAGCTCCCAGGCGCTGGAGGCGGCGTCGGCCGGGCCGTACACCCGGAGGGACTTCGCGAAGCGCAGCAGCGGCAGGAGGGTGCCGAGCCGGTTGGGGCCGGCGAGCTGGACCGAGCCAGGAACCTGACGGTCGGCGGCCTTCAGGTCCCGCCCCGCCTGCGCCACCCACACCGTGCCCTTCTTGGGCAAACCGCGCAGGAACCGCACCGCCGCCATGCCGGCCAGCTCACCGCGCTGGTCCATGCCCGAGGCGATGACCTGCACCTCGGCGAAGCCGCGTAACCAGCGCTCGGGCAGCGGCACCTTCTTCTCCACCACCGCGCCGTCCATCGTGGTCACGACCAGCTCGTCGAGCCCGACCCCCAGGTGCAGCGGGTCACGCGCGCCGATGCGCGCCAGCGCCTCCCGGAGCGGCGCGTTCACGTCGACGTTGGTGGTGCCCCGGTCGAACACCTCGCCGTCGAGCGCGCCGGTCAGCAGGTCGAGCCGGGCGTACACGCCGCCGCAGGCCGAGAACGACTCGAACCGCAACCGGTCTCCGTTGCACGTCACCACCGGGTCGCGCACCCAGCCGGGCCGCGCCTGCGGCTGGTGGTAGCGGGCCAGCGCCACGTCGGCGACGCCGAGCAGGGCCGCCGCGGCGGGGGCCGCCTGGGTCACCACGCCGCTGAAGAACCGGGGGGCCACGGCGGGGCCGGACAGGGCCCGCCCGCCGGAGGTCGCCAACCCGAGGCGACCGTCTACAAGGGAGGAGGGCGCGGCGTACGTGTACGCCTGCGTCGCTGAAGTCATGGCCCGGACAATAGATCGCCCCACCGACAAACCCGTTCGTGTCAGGTGGGCGGCCAGTGCCGTAGCGCCATGCCGGCCACCCCGTGGAGGTCGTCGCGGGTGGCGCCACCGGCGGCCTGGACGGCGATGCCGTTGGCCGCGGCCATGCTGTCCCGTACGGCGGAGTGCCCGTTTCGACAGCATGGCCGGCATCGCGCGTGTCAGCCGATGGCGTTGATCGTCCAGCCGGCCCCGATCTGGAAGCGGCTGCCGAGGCGGCCGTTGCCGGTGCCGGGATAGACCCACAGATTGCCACTGCCGTCGAGGGCGACCAGGTCGGTCTTGCCGTCACCGCTCAGATCCAGAGCCGCGACCTTGAAGGTGCTCCAGCCGCTGCCGGATTGGGTGCGGCCGGCAAGGGTGACACCGCTCTGGCTCGTGTTGGCATAGAACCAGAGGTCGCCCGAGGCGTCGATGGCCATGACATCGGCGCGGTCGTCGCCGTTGAAGTCGGCAGGGAGGATGCGGAAGTTGGTCCAGCCGCTGGTGCCGATCTGGGTCTTGCCGCCCCCGTCGGGGTAGTAGTACAGCGCGCCGTTGCTCTTGTTGATGCCGAACAGGTCGGCGTGCGGGGTGCTGTCGGCGTTGCCCGCGGCGTGGACGTAGCCGGCCCAGCCGGTGCCGATCTGCTTCCTGGCGCCGGAGGACAGATTTCCGCCCTGGTTGGGATACATCCACAGAGCACCGTCGGCGTCCTTCATGACGACGTCGGCCAGGCCGTCGGCGTCCCAGTCGGTGACGATCCACTTCAGGGAACCCCACCCGCTGCCGATCTTCACCCGGTTGCCGCCGCTGACGGTGGTCAGTCCCGAGCCGCCCTGGCTCGGATACATCCACAGGTCACCGGCTCCGTCGGTGATGACGACGTCGTTACGTCCGTCCCCGTCGAAGTCGTGATCGTTCGGCGCGGGCGTGTGCGAAAGCCGGTTCCAGGTCTGGAGCGTGGACAGGACGCCCTTGAAGTGGCCGCCGAGGCTTGCCGCGCCGGTCTTGTGCGCACCCGCGCGCAGCGCGCCGGTGGCTTTCCACTTCACCGTGTGCCTGACGCTGGCGACGTTCCGTCCGTTGACCCAGAGGATCACGACGCCGGTGGCGGCCTTGTAGGTCACGGCGACCTGCGACCAGACACCCGCCGGAGCGCTGCCCGCGGGCGCTGCGGCGGTGTCCCAGACGGGACCGGCCACGTCGGATCGGCTCATGGCGAAGCGCCAGGATCCGTTCTCGGCCCAGAGTTTGAAGCCGGCGGCGTTGACGCCGTCCTGGGACAGGACGGTGCCACCGGCGGCGGGTTTGGCCCAGGCGCTGAGGCTGAAGTCGGCGTCGGTGACGACGGCGGGGCCACCGGCCGAAAGGGTTGCGGTGGTGCCGTTGAGCTCGACGGCCGGGCTGAAGGTGTCGCCGGTCTTCCAGGTCGTGCCGGCGGTGGCGGTCAACGGGAGGCCGGTTCCGGTGAAGGCGCTGTCGGCGGTGACGCTGACGGCGGTGCCCGGAGTGGCCGTGGCGGGCAGGTCGGCCAGGGCCCAGGTGTGGTCCGCCGTGGTGGCGGTGATGGCGTTGACCCAGGTCGCGAGATCGTCAGCGCGGGCGGCGGTGAGGGCGCTGCCGTTCCCGGCGGTGTCGGGGCATCCGGCCTGACCCGCCTGGCTGAGCACGGCGGCGAGCTTGCCGCCGTTGAGGACGGGCGCACCGGCCATCCCGCTGCACACCAGCGGGCCGGCCGCGGCGGTCAGCGTCGTAGAGGTGGCGGCGGTGAACGTGATCTGCGCGCTCTGCTGCCGGTCGGTGGTCCAATCAGCGGCTGTCACGGCGGCGCGGCTGTGGCCGACGGCAGACAGCTCGACACCGGTGGGAGCGGCGGCGGCCAGCGGGATCGGGGTGATCCCTTCGATCGGGGCGGCCAGCCGGGCGAGGACCACGTCGCGGCCGGGACGCGGGCTCAGCCAGTCGACCTTGGTGGCGGCCTTGCCGGGGAACGCGACATAGGTCGCGCCGGCCGGCGGGCCTTCGGCAAGCTGGGGCTGGTTCGGATCGGTGGCCAGGCAGCTCGCGGCGCCGAGCGCCCAGCGTGGTGCGACCAGCGTCGCGGTGCACTCGCGGCCGGCGGTGGCGAGCTTGCCGACCGCCGCCTGCGCGCCGGTGCCCGGCGCGAGGCCGGTGCCAGCCCGCAGTTGCAGCAGCATGGTCGGCGACGCGTCCGGGTCCGCGCCCAGGCCCACTTGAGTGCTGCCGTCCGGATCCACGTTGACGGTGAGCTGTTCGCCGTCGTCACTGCGCAGCTGCGCGGTCACCTGGTGACCGGTGCCTTCACTCTGGCCGTCGCCACGGATCTCGAACACGCCCGGAACTTCGAGGTTCAGTACGCCCCCGGACGCGGTCACCTGGAAGCAGACCCGGCCGATTCCGTCAGCGCCGATGGCTTCGTCAGTGGTCCAGACCTTCAGCAGGCCGATGTCACCCTGCGCCGGCGTGGCGCAGTCGGCTAACAGGATGTGGCCGTCGCCGGAGATCAGCCTGACGTTCTGAGCCGCCAGGATCTCCGCCGCACCAGGGTAAGGGTGGACGCCATTGTCCACCAGCGACGGAAGCGAGACCGGAGACGCGCCGGCCGGCGCCGGCCCGGCGGCTACCGACAAAGACGCTGCCATCGCTGCGGCGACGCCCAGCGTCGCCCAGCGCGGTGGTGAATTCATAGTCACGAACCTCCGGTGATTTCCTGTCGCGGATCGCGGAGCGAGATCCGACGCGCGGACCGTAGCCATTGTCCGCGAAGCACGTCAAGAAACTGTGGTGAGTTATCGCCGTCGCACTGCCGTAGTCGCGACTGTCAATTCCGTGAGAAAAGGACACGCCAAGGCAGTCTCAATCGAGCGTGCCACCTACATTCAGGCTCCCCAGATCAGGTCTGGCCGGCCTGTCCGTCGCCGGAGATCCTCCACCGCTTCATCCGGAGTGGACCCGCCGCCGACCCTGCCCGCGTGGTCAGCGAAGAACTGACCACGCTGCTCGGGCGTCCAGGAAGCATGGGGGGTAGCTGTCTCTTCGGGATCCATGAGCACGGCGATCCATTCGCCGGGAATCGATCCGTCCGAGTGGCGGGCGCCGAGAACCGTCACCCATTGCCGGGGGCCCGCATTGCTCTTCGCATACTCCTTGATGACGTAGCGTGCGCCGCCATAATCGCGGAGACGGCCGAGGATCTCGTCCCGCCGATCATGCATCCAGGCCGGAGTCGCCTCCGGCCAGTATTCGGCGGATGGCACATAGACGGCGTAAGGCTTGACGCCCCAGGCGCAGTCGAAGGTGAAGCTGGCGCCGTCTTCCCGGTAGACGATTCGCTCTTTCCACTCTTCGCTGATCACAAAATCCACCCCACCAGGGTACCCATGCGGCCTCATCGCTCGAAGATCACGGTCTCTCTCCCTGTGACCAGGTCGATCTGGGTTATCTTGGTGACGTTGGGGTTGCGTTTGAGCGCGGGAAACTCCGTGCTCTCCCATACGTTGCCAGGGCGCAGGCTTTCTCCGAGAACCACTCTGACCTCGCCGGAGGCATTTCGGGCATAGGTAAGGGACACCTGCTTCCACGCGTCGTCCACATGGGCCTTAAGAAGGTCCCACGCCGTCTCGTCAGGGTCCCATTCCATCTTGTTGGGATCCCAATTCGCCTGTGGAATTCCGCGGCTGTCCATGAGGGATTCGAGCGTGGTGCCGCCCTTGGTTTCCGCGATGTCCGCGGCTGCCTTGGGTCCGGCATTCAGAAACTCTCCAGATTCCAGCTTGGTGCGGCCGGACCAGAAGAACGCAGCGCCCTTGGCGGTGGAGTAGTTGCCGGCAACCATTGCCCGGACATCCGCGAGGACGGTGAGTTTATTGATCTGATTCAAGTCTCGTTGGATGTCCGAGACCGCGCTCGAGCCCGTTCTGGCAGCCCTGTAGGCGTTCTTGAGGGCCCGGAAGCCGACGCTGAGCAGCTTGCCGATCCCGGCGGACACCAGCGATTCGAGAGCAATCGTGCCAAGGTTGAGCAACGTCCTGGCCAGCGATTGATCACCCTGGACATAGCGGTGGACTTCGAGGCCCACCTGGCCCACGGTGAGCATGGCGCCGCAGACCACCGTCAAAAGACAGCCGGCACCGACGGTCGTCGCGTACCAGACGAAGCCGGCGGCCAGCGCTCCCGTGATCTGCTCGTAGGCGAAAACGAGCCGCTGCATTCCTTGGAACGAAGGATCCAAGGTGGAGTTGATGCAGTTCTGGTAAAGCTGGCTGCCGTGCGGATACAGATCACAGAAAGCGGAGTTGGTGTAGGCCCGGGTGGCCAGCTCCTCCGGGTCCGCATAAACGTTGTAGGCACAGTTGCGAGCCCACTCACCCTCGGAGTCGCCGAGTATCGCCTCCCACTCGGCGACGCTTCCGGTGGTGTAACCGTTGAGGCATTTCGTCATTTCCACGCCGTAGGCGAACTCGTAGGCCTCGTAGGCCTCCAAGGCCGCTGTTGAAGCAGCCTCGGCATCGTCTCTGGCGCTGATGGCTGACTGGTAGGCGGCGCGGGCCGCGAAGTTGGCCCTGTTGGCGGCGTTGACGGCGGACTGGTGGGAGGCGATCGCCCAGCCGGCCGACCGGATGGCGCTGCGAGCTGAGGTTGTGGCCCGGGTGGCCGCCTCGCGCGCGGTCTTGACCGCGGCCGCCGCCTTGTTCGCCGAGGCGACAGCCTGGCCGGCGTAGTCACGGGCCTGCTGGGCGAAGCCGGCGGCCCGCTTGGCCGAGTCGATCGCCTGCTGGGCGTAGGTTGCGGCCTGCGCGGCGTCGTCGCGGGCGCGGGCGGCCACGGCCTGCGCTTCCAGCGCACTCTGCACGGCCGTCTCGGCGACCTGGCTGATGCTCTTGAGCAGGCCGGCGACCACAGCGAGGTGGATCGCGCTTTCGTGATCCCGCTCGGCCGCGGTGAACCGGCCGGTGCTGAGGAACTGCCGCAGGCCAGGAGCGGGTCCGTCCAAGGCGATCTGCGCGGCCGCCTTCACCTCCGGCCCGCTGTCCGCGCCGGCCAGGATCTGGTTGACCAGCACCCGTTCACCGATGACCGCCGCGGTGTACTGGCCGCTGTCGAGGAAGTCCCGTAACGCCTGCAGCGTGTCGGTGTCGAGGGCTTGCTGCGCCCGCTGGGCCAGCACGACGTCGCCGGCCGCCTTGGCCGCGGCCAGGATCTGGTTGACCTTCTGCCGGTCCGCGCTGTAGCGGCCGGGGTAGTTCTGCGTACGCAAGAAGGTCGAGACCGTCTGGTCGCTGCCGGCCAGCGCGGTCTTGGCCGCTGCCGCCAAGGAGGGGTTCTCGGCCACCGCCAGGTTCGTCACCGCGACGCGGTTGTCCTGTGCCACGGCGCCGGCGACGCCGGTGCGTACGAACTCCAGCGCGAGATCGTCAGCGCCGCCCAGCGCGCCCAGCGCCGCCTGCTTGGTCCAGGCGCCCTGGCCGCCGGCCAGGTTGAGCGCGACCCTGCGGGCCGCCACCACCGCGGCGGGACGCTCGGTGGCCGGGTCCAGCGCCACGGCGATGAGCCTGTTGGTCTCCGCGTCGCGTTTGGCGGCCTGATCGGCGTCCCAGTCGGCGACGCGCTGCTGCGCCTCGTACTCGGCATTGGCGGCCCGGGCGGTCTCCAGCCCCTCATCCCGGGCCACCGCCAAGCGCTCGGCATCGGCGGTGCGCGCCGCATCGAACACCGCGGCCGCCTGGCTTGCGGTGTCCAGTGCCTGCTGCGCGGCCACGGTGGCGGCGTTGGCATGATCGGTGGCCCGTTTCGCCGCCTCTGCGGCCTCGCCGGCGTGGTCCGCGGCATCAAGGGCTGCCGCTGCCGCGGCCTCGGCGTTGGCCGCCGCCCGGTTGGCGGCGTCTCGCGCCTTGTACGCGGCGTCGATGGCCACCCGGAGATAATTCTCGGCCGCCCGTGCTGCCCGGACGGCCCGCTCGGCGTTGGCCCGCGCCCTCGCCGCCGCGGCAACCGCCTCTCCGGCTGACGCGCCGGCCGCGTTGGCGTACCGGACCGCCTCGTCGTTGGCGACCGCTGCCGCCAGAGCATGGTCGGCCGCGGAGATAGCGGATACGACGGCCTTGTTGCCGTTCTCTATCGCCCTGCCTGCCGCTTCCGCCTGGGCGGCGAAGTCGCGCGTCTCCTGGGCGATCGCGTTGGCTTCCTGCGCCGCCTGCCGTGCGATATCCGCCCTGTCGGCATCCACGGACGCCTCGGCAGCCGCCCGATAAGCCACGGAAGCTTGCCGATTGGCCTTCGACGCCATCTGCGCCGCCCGCGCCGCAGCGGTGGCGGCGGCCCGCGCCGCCCGGCTCGCCGACGCCGCGGCCTGAACGGCCACCTGTGCCGCCGCGGCGGCCTTCTGCGCCGCAATCGCCGCCCGCTTGGCCTGCGCCTTCGCTTCAGCCATGTTGTCGCGCGCGGCCTCGGTCGCGGCAGCGGCCTCCGCCGCGGACCGGCGCGCCGCGGCCGCGGCGTCCCTGGCGCGGTCGGCCTCGCCGGTGGCGCTGGCGGTCTCCTGCGCCGCCAGCGCACCGGCCGCCCGCGCCTGGCCGAGCAGCTCTTCCAGCGTCGCCGTCTCTTCGTCCCGTGCCGACGCCACCGCCCAGCCATAGGCGAGGAACGCCTCCAGCGCCTCCGGCGTACCCGCGTCCAGCGCCTTCTGGCCCGCGGCGCGGACTTGCGGGCCACCGGTGGCCATGGCCTGGTTGATCCGCAGCCGCTGATCGGTGTTCCACTGCGCCTGCCAGCCGGACTCCAGGAACTCCCGCAGCGCCTGAGTGTCTCCGGAGTCCAGCACGGCCTGCGCCGCCTGCTTGACCTGATCGCCGCCGGCGCTCATCAGCTGGTTCACCGACACCCGCGTGTCGATGTCCGACGGGCCCTGCCAGCCGCTGTTCAGGAAGGTGGTGATCGCGCTCTGGTCACCTGCCGCGTCGGCGTCCAGGGCGGCCTGAGCCTTCGCGCGTACAGCGGGACCGCCGTTGCTGATGACGCTCGCGAGATTGTCCCGCTCGTCGAGGCGCTGGGCCTGGCGCCATCCTTCGGCCAGGAACGCGCTGACCTGCTCGTCCGAGCCCAGCAGCGCCGCCTCAGCCGCTAATCGGGCCTGCGGGCCGCCCTCTTGCCAGGCCGCCACCACGTGGGAGCGATCAGCGGCGACCGACTGCTCGGCATGTGCCGGCATGACCCGCAGCAGGTTGCCCAGCAAGGCCAGGACCAGGAATGCCGCGATCATCGCCGGCCGGCGCGCCATGAATGGACGCGCCGCTCCATTCATGGCCGGTATCCACGCACGCATATTCAGCCGCACCGCAGCCTCCGTCACCGCTCGGACCTTCGCACACCGGGAGCGCTGAAGAGGCGAATACGACCACCGTTCGTTCAGCACCGCGGAGTATCACACGACGCTCGAATTCCAGGCAACCCTGAACGCGGTGCCGACGCCTGGACCTGGTGAACACGGGCGCGATATACCGCCGGCATACCGGGATTGTCTAGCCTCGTTCCGCTGGCCAGAAAAGTTCTGTGTTCGCTTCATGGTTGTCACGCCGGAGAACGATGCTTAATACGGATTCACTTCCCTTGCAGGATCGCGGTAGGTCGAGAAGAGAATCGCTGGCGAACAGGCTTGGGCTTGAGCCTTCCATTCGGGCCGGAAGGCTTGGGCTGTCACTCCCCGCGGGCCTGCCATTCGACGCGTGGGAAAGGATCGGCGACCAGCTTGGCGTGATCGGCAACTCCTCCGCGTGGTGGCTGGGGGACTGGCTGGTCTACGGCGAGGAGAGCTTTCCCGGCCGGTACCGGCTGGCCATCTCCCAGACCAATCTGTCGTACAAGACGCTGCGCAACTATGCCTGGGTTGCGCGGAATGTTCCGATGTCCCGTCGGCGGGACACGCTGAGCCTGCAACACCATGCTCAGGTCGCCGCCCTTTCCGCGGATGAACAGGAGCGATGGCTGGCGCGGGCGGAGGAGGAAGGCTGGCCGCAGAGCAGATTGCGCAAGGAGCTCCAGGCGAGCCGGGTCAGCGCCCCCGGCTCCGAGCCCGTCACGGTGACCGTCACCGTCCACATCTCCTTCGAGCGGGAACAGAGGTGGAAGGTGGCCGCCGAGAGCGCGTCCGTGCCCTTGCCCGAGTGGATCGCACAAACCTTGGACCATGCGGCAGGCCATGTCGACGACGAACGGTGATGCCGCGCCTGCCGATGACGCCATCACCCAGATGACGGGCGTGCCGCGGCCCTAGCCGACCGGTCTAGTAGTTGGTCGTACACTTGCTCCATGGGACGGACCAGCGATGCCAGGGAGAAGATTCTCGGCGCCGCGCAATCGCTCATCGAGCTGCGCGGTTACTCCGCTCTGGGCGTGGCCGAGATCTGCAAGGCGGCCGGCGTGCCCAAGGGCAGCTTCTACTACTTCTTCGCGTCGAAGGAGGCTCTCGCTCTGGCCACCATCGACGAGCACTGGGCCGAGCAGGAGCGCGCCTGGAAGCACATTCTGACCGGCGCGGCCGAGCCTCTGCAGCGTCTGCGTCGGCTGTGCGAGGCGACGGAGGCCGCCCAGCGTGCCGGTCAGCAGAGCTGCGGCACCGTCTCGGGTTGCCTGTTCGGGAATCTCACGCTGGAGCTGAGCAACCAGACCGAGGCCATCCGCGCCCGGCTGCAGGAGATCTTCGACGCGCAGGTCGAGATGATCGATGCGGTCATCGCCGAGGCTCGTGCGCGTGACGAGGTCACCGTGACCGACACCCGGGAGGCCGCGCGGTCGGTGGTGGCCCAGCTGGAGGGGCAGGTCCTGTTCGCCAAGCTCTACAACAGCACGCGGCGGCTCGGTCCCCTGTGGGCCAACTGCCTGGCGCTGCTCGGCGCCCGTGCGCCGGGTGAGGTCGCCGCCGGTCTCTGACGCCCCCGCGTGCTGCGGCGCGGCTGGTAGGCGTAGCCTCTCACACCCGTAGCATGGCGAGCGTGGAGCTGCGCCAGCTGCGATACTTCGTCGCGGTCGCCGAGGAGCTGAGCTTCGGCCGCGCCGCCGAGCGCCTGCTGATCGCCGGCCCCTCCCTCTCCCAGCAGATCAAGGCCCTCGAACGCGATCTGGGCGTGCGCCTGTTCGACCGGGACCGCCGCTCGGTGTCCCTCACCCCCGCCGGAGCCGCCCTGCTGCCCTACGCCCGGGCCCTGCTGGAACGCGCCGACGACCTCCGGCACCGCGCCCGCCGGCTGTCCGGATCCGAACCGGTCCGGCTCGGCTACGTCAACTGGCTCCCGCCGGACCTGACCGCCCGCACCGCCGCGGTGGCCCAAGTCCACGTCGACGCCTGGGTCGCACCCTCGCACACCCAGGCCGCCCGGGTCGCCGAAGGCGGCCTGGACCTCGCGGTGTGCTGGCTGCGCACCGACGACCTGGCGCAACGCGGCCTGCATGCCCAGCTCATCGGCGCCGACCGACTCTATGCCGTCGCCACCGGCCATGACACCGGCGAGGTCCCCGCCCGGGAGACCAGCGTCCTCCTCGACGACGACATCACCTCCTGGTCGTCCTGGAACGCGTACGGCGAAGAACTGGCCCACGAGACCGGAGCCCGCGCCGTACGCGTCTCCGACGGCGGCATCACCGGCCCGGGGTTCTTCGACCACGTGCGCCGCAGCGACCGCCCGGTCATCAACTCGCCCAAGGGCCAGGCCACCCCGCTGCCGCCGGATCTCGTCCGGCGGCCCGTCGTCACGCCGGAGATCTACTGGACCTGGTCCCTGGTGTGGCGCCGCGGCGAAGTCCGTGCCCCGGTCCTCGCCGTCGTCGAGGCACTCCGCATCGGCGGCGACTTCGGGATCCACGGGCAGGACGCCTGGCTGCCCAAGGGCGACCCGCACCGCCTGAGAGGCTGAGCCTCTCAGGTAAGAGGATTCCGGTCCTGAGACATGCGCCGTGACCTTTGACTTCGCCTCCGCCGATCGCCTACGGTCACATTCAAATAGTTGACCGGTTGACTATTAATTCGATCGGTCACCCTTCCAGGGAGGGTCATCATGAGCACGCAGTACCAGAAGGTCGCCCTCGTCACCGGCGCCTCGCAGGGCATCGGCGCCGGCCTCGTCGAGGGCTATCGCAAGCTCGGCCACGCCGTCGTCGCCGTCTCACGCACCATCGCTCCCTCGGACGATCCCGGGGTCCTCACCCTCCAGGGCGACATCGCCGAACGTGCCACCGCCGAACGGGCGGTGGCCGAGGCCGTCGAGCGGTTCGGCCATGTGGACACTCTGGTCAACAACGCCGGCATCTTCGTCGCCAAGCCGTTCACCGAGTACACCCTCGACGACTACGCCGCCGTGACCGCGGTGAACCTCGACGGCTTCTTCCACATCACCCAGCTCGCCATCGCGCGCATGCTCGCGCAGGGCGGCGGCCACGTCGTCTCCATCACCACCAGCCTGGTCGACAACGCCGACTCCCGGGTCCCGTCCGTGCTGGCCTCGCTGACGAAGGGCGGCCTGCAGTCGGCCACCAAGTCCCTCGCGATCGAGTACGCCACCCGTGACATCCGCGTCAACGCCGTCGCACCGGGCACCGTCAAAACCCCCATGCATCCCGATGAGAACCATGAGTTCCTCGCGGCGCTGCAGCCCGTAGGCCGGATGGGCGAGCTGAACGACATCGTGGACGCGGTCCTCTATCTGGAGAACGCCTCCTTCGTCACCGGTGAGATCCTCCACGTCGACGGCGGCGTGAGCGCAGGCCACTGACCACCACCAGGAGAAGCCGATGAACAGCGACTCGGACCGCGAGAAGATCCTCCGGCACGTCCTCGACCGGTGGAAGGCCGGCGTCGACGCTCACGAACCGCAGCAGATCGCCGCCCTGTTCACCGAGGACGCGATCTTCCAGGGGCTGCACCCGTACAGTGTCGGGAGGCCGGGCGTGGCCGCCTACTACGACTCCCAGCCGCCGGGTCTGACGGCCGCGTACCGCATCCTGGAGACCAGAGCGCCCGCTGAAGACCTCGTCCTCGGATACCTGGCCGTCGGCTTCTCCTTCACCGATCGCCCCACCCTCCACGTCTCTCTCAGCGTGCTGGTGAAGCGGACGGAGGAAGGCTGGCACATCAGCCACTACCAGGTCTCCCGTCTCGACTGACGGACGCGGCTCCCGGGTGGGGCCAGAATCCACCGTCTATGACAGGTTCCGTGAGTGGTGTGTTTCGAGCGGCTGACGCGGGCGTGAGAACGGCGCTCGGGTCAGGGGCTCAGCAGCCTTCCGGTCAGTCGTCCGGGACGTCTTCCGCCGCCGGGCAGGTCCGCTGGTACGGGAGCCGCGCGAAGGAGGCCCGCCAATCCGCCTCCGGCAAGCCGCCGCCGGCCCGGCGGCACACCGCCGCCACCGTGGCCGCCGGAGCGAGGTCGTAGCGCTGGACGGGCACGTGCTGCCCGGCGGCGTACAACGTGCCGCCGTCCGCGCCGAAGGACAGGCCCAGGATGGTGTCGCCGGGCGTGGCCAGCGGCGTCCCGATCGGCTGCCGGGAGGCGACGTCCCACAGCCGCAGCGTGCCGTCGCCGGTGCCGACCGCGAGCACCGACTCGTCAGGGGAGAACGCCAGCGCGGTGACCGCACTGCGCGGACCCGAACCGCCCGTGACGGACGCGCCGAGCACGCCGACGCGGCGCTTGACGGCACCGTCCCAAAGGATGGTCTTGCCCGAGCCGTCGCCCGCGGCCAGGTAACGGCCGCCGGGGCTGAACGCCTGCGCCTGACCGGGGCCGGGACTGGTCGAGGGCGGATTCTTCACCCCCGTCCGCACGTCCACGACATCGCCGATCGACGTGACGGCGAGCCGCCGGCCGGGGTGGAGGGCGAGCCGGTGCGCGGTGACGCCGGGCAGCGTCCTGGTGACGGTGCGGGTGCGCAGGTCCCAGATCTTCGCCGCCCCGACCTCGGGTGCCTGGGCGACCAGCAGCGAGGTGTCGTCAGGAGCGAAGGCGATCGCCCCGGGCATCACCTGTTCCCCCTCACTTCCCCCCTCACTTCCCCCCTCACTTTTCCCTTCGCTGACCACGAGCGTGTCCGTCGTGCGTCCACCGGCCACGTCCCACAGCGACACCCGGACCGGCAGCTCGGGGTGGTCCATCGGGGAGGCGCCGAAGGCGAGCGTCCGCCCGTCCGAGGCGAAGGCCAGCAGGATCGCGCAGCTCGGCAGGTCCGGCGGATGCGGGCAGGGGATCTGCGGCAGATCGGTGGGCGGCCCGCCGGACAGCGGCCGGTGCAGCCGCAGCCGCACGCCCTCGGGCTCCGTGAGCCCGTTCGCGAGCGCCAGCAGGGCGCCGTCCGGGCTGAACACGGCCTTGTGGACCATGTCCTCCTCCCACGGGGAGGTGAGGGCCGGGCCCGCGTCGAGCGTGCGCACGGTGGCCGGCCAGGTCCTGCCGGTGCCGCTCAGGTACCGGATCCGGCCGGCCTGCGGATCGACGCGGAGATCGGCCACCTGCTCGCCCATGAGGGAATGCCGGACGACGGGCTGCTCGGGCCACGCGACCCGCCACACCAGCAGGTCGAGCTCATCGGCGGCGGCCAGGAACGTCCCGTCGGCGCTGAACCCGATCTCCTTGACGTCCCGGTGGGCGATGGACGCCACTTCCGCACCCGACGCGAGGTCCCACAAGCGGACCGCCTCATCGGAGACGACCGCGAGGCGCCGGCCGTCGGGGGTGAAGCGCACGTGCTCGTACTGGCACTGCCGCCGGTTCACGACCGGCGCCCAGGGCGTGTCCATCCTGCGGCCGGCCCGCACGTCCCACACCTGCAACCGCTGCCCGGGAACGCACACCGTCAGGTACCGGTCGTCCGGGCTGAGCGTGGCGTCAGGAAAGCCCGCATCGTCGTACGCCCGCTTCTCGGCGTCGCCGCGCACCATGGCGGGCCCGGCGTCCCACGTCGACACCAACGTCGACGGCGCCTTCCGGGGAACCCGCACCTCCAGGAGCTCCCGCCGCCGGGCGAGATCCCACACCAGGATCCGGTACGTCGAGCCGGCGGCGTTGTAGCCGATGACGCCGCGCCCGCTCATCCCCATCTCGAACCCGTCCTTCGCCGGCCCCAGCTCCCTGTCGTCGCGGCGGCCTGCGACCAGGTCCCACGACACCACGGCCAGGTCCTGGCCCCACATGGGCAGCGTCCACGCGTCCCCCTTCCGCGCCCCCACCTGCTCGTGGCCGTCTCCCAGCCCAGGCCAGAGCGCCGTCCTGCGGTGGGTGTCCAGGTCCCAGGTGGAGACCTGGCCGGCGCCCACGCTCACCAAGGTGCGGCCGTCGGCGCTGAGGTAGCGCATGGTGCCGGGGTCGCCGTCGGGGTCGATGAAGACGTCCTGGTGCCGTTGCGCGCCCGCCGCGAGCAGGGCCGAGCGGGTCTCGGGCAGGTCGGCCACCCGCCAGGCGGCCAGGCTGAGGCGCATCGCCGTGACCGGGTCGGTCTCGCGCAGGCCCTCCGCGACGCCGATGGCGCGGCGGGCGTCGGCCTCGCGCTGGCGGGCCCGGCTGGTCGTGTTCTGCTGCCAGGCCAGCAGGGCCGCCACCAGCGTCAGGACGAGCAGCCCCGATATCGCCACCCTCCGCCGCGTACGGGAGCGCCGCTCGCCGTCCCTGGAGGCGATGCTGGCGGCGAGGAACTCGCGTTCCAGCGGAGTGAGCTCTTCCGCGGCGGTGAACTGCTCGCAGGCGGACGCCAGGCGCACCCCGCGATACAGACCGCCCGGGTCGCGGTCGTGATCCCGCCAGGCGGTGGCCGCCTCGGTCAGGCGGCGCTGGAGCCGGATCCGCTCGCGGTCCTCCTCGATCCAGCCGCGTAACCGGGGCCAGGCCGTGAGCAGCGCCTCGTGCGCCAGATCCACCTGCTCCTCGCCGAGGGTCACCAGGCGGGCCTCGGCCAGCCGTTCGAGCAGGGGTTGCGCGTCCTCGGTGGCCAGTTCCGCGCGATCGGCGGGACGGCGGGTGTCCTGGGCGTCATCGCCGGGGTTGACCAGGCGCAGCAGCAGGTGGCGCAGCCGCTCCTGCTGCCGGGCGGTGAGCCCGGCGTAAAGGTCTTCCGAGGTACGGGCGATCGAGCCGCGGATGCCGCCGGACGCCTCGTAAGCGGCCATGGCCAAGGTCCTGCTCCGGCGCCGCCGCCACGTCTCCCGCAGGGCGTGCGACATGAGCGGCAGGCCGCCGGGCTCCCCTTCGACCTCGGCGATGATCCGCGCCGTGAGCTCCCGCTCCACGACCAGACCGGCGCCGGCGGCCGGCCTGATGATCGCCTCCCGCAGTTCGGCGGCGCTCATGGGGTTCATCAGCAGGGTGGCGTCGCGCGCCGCCTCGGCCAGCGCCCCGTGCCCGGCGCAGTGCCCGAAGAAGTCGGCCCGCACGGCGAGCACCACCCGCGACCCGCTCTCGTCCCGCGCGCGCTCCAGCAGAGCGTCGGTGAACGCGCGGCGCGCCGCCGGATCGGCGCACAGCGTGAACACCTCCTCGAACTGATCCACGATGATCAGCTTCGCGCCGGGAAGCTCCAGCGGGGGCCTGGCGCCGGGCGTCAGCACCCGGATCGAACCGCCCAGGTACGGCACCAGCCCCGCGCGCAGCACCGAGGACTTGCCGCTCCCGGACGCCCCGGCCAGCAGCACCAGCCGATGGGCCCGGCTCAGCCCGGCCAGCCGCTCGACGAGCGCCGTACGGCCGAAGAACCGCCCGTGATCCTCCGCCTCGAACCGCGCCAGCCCCGGATACGGAGCCGGCGCGTCGTCCTGCTCGGCCGCCCTCTCCAGGGCCTCCTGTTCGGCGGCCTGCCAGCGGGCCCGCCACTCCTCGGCGTCGCCGCCGCACGCCTCGACGTAGCCCAAGGTCACGGGCAGCGACGGCAGCCGGTCGCCGGCGGCTGCCTGCGCCAGGGTCGCGGGCGAATAGTGCGCGCGCCTGGCCATCGCCCGGTAGGTCAGGCCGCCCGCGTCCTGCCGGAGCTTGCGCAGCTCAGAAGCGAAGCGGGCGACGGGTCCCGCCAGCGGATCCAGCGGCTGCTCACGACGTCCCAAAATTGCCCCCGATCAGTTGATCATGTCCGCGTCGGATACGGAGTGATCACACAGCCGAATACGGACCTCCCATGATGCGAAATTTCCCGGTATCTGACGCCCAAGGCGGGTCGCAGGGCGAACGTTGCCTGCTACGGCATGGCCGACGAGCCCTCGTGATCTGGCATGGGGGAGGCGACGCCGCCGGAAAGACCTTGTTCGCAGAGGAATGTCATCGAGGGCGATGGGCCCGGATGTCCACAGGGCGTCCATCGGGATCGCGAGCCGTCATCGTCCATTGCGTGGGCAGAGTCTCGATCTGTCCGACCGGCCGCCCGGCATCCAGAATCCGTTCGCGAAGGTCACACAGCTGTGCGTATGTGCCCACGCGCAGTCCCCAGCCCGCCCGGTTCAGGGGATCAAGATCGAGGGCGGGGACGGTGGCGGTTTCGACGATCATCAGGTGGTCGGCCCCGCCGACATCGAGGACCGCGATCCGCGGATCGGCAGAGGTCGCAGCGCGCTCGAACGCGAGCGTCGCTCCGAGCAGCTCCGTGTAGTACGCCACGAGCCGGTCGAGTTCGGTCGTGGACAGCGTCAGATGATTGATTCCGAGCAGATCGGTCATGATCAACAGAGCCTAGCCCAGCCACGTCACGACGGCCCCGATCAGGACGCGGTGGTCGGAGCAGGCATGCTCGGGATGCCCCGCGCAGGTGGCGGGCCCGGTCCTGACGACGCGCAGGCCGGCGTCGAGCACGGGGAAGAGGCGCAGGCCCCCGCCCTGATGAGCCGGGTCCTGGACACGCAGATGCCCGCGATACAGCAGGCGGCCGCCCTGGTCGCAGGAGGTGTCCTTCAGTCCTTCGCCACCGGACACTCGAGAATCGTGGCCCTCGAACTCACCGGACGCGCCGGCGGGCTCGCGTCCGCGGGCATGCTGAGCGTCAAGGACCTGGTGATGTTCGGCGGAGCGGACCCCGAAGGAGATCCTGGACCCGGCCTGCGAGCGAGTTCCCGGTCTCGCCGAGCGGATCTACGATCTCGCGCGGCCCGACCCGATCGACCCCTTCCTGATCGTGTCGAACTCCGGCGTGAACGCGGCCATCGCGGAGATGGCGCACCTGGCCGATCTCGCCGTGTCCGTCAATCTCGCTGCCGGTGACAAGGGCAACGCGCCGCTTTGGGAGCGGTATCGCAGCCGCGTGCGCCCTGTGGAACCTTGGTGGCGAGCGGAACTCATCGGTGAGGCTTGTGCCTTTTGGCCTCAGTCGGCGCGGTGGAAACCGGTGTTCGCGGTCGCGAGGAATTTTCCGGTGACATAGTCCGTCACCCATACGAAAGCATAGACCTTCTTACTGCCTACGGAGATCTGGGCGCTCGTACAGCCGTAGGCGGTAACGGTGAACTCGTTGAGCTTCTGACCCGACTCGCTGTAGATCGAGCACTTGAACTTTCTGCTGGGCGGCCACCAGGCCTGCATGGATGCCTTGCCGCAGCCGTTCACCTTGAGCTTCAGCCAGGCGTTGTTGCTCGCGAAGTTCTTCGTCTCGACCGTTTTCCACGTACACGCGGCGCTCGCGGATGTCGCGGCCGCCGGTATCGGATTGATCGTCGCGGCCACAGTCACCAAGAGTGCGGACGTGACTGTCTTGGCCAATGCCTTTCGCAGGCCGCCGACGCGGGCTGCGCCATTTGAGGATCGAGTGACAATAAGCCCTTCCGCATGATCGACGTGGGGTCGCCTGCGGGCTGATGACAGTCGAATGACCATTGATTCTCTTTCGCTTTCCTGGGGATGAATTGGTTTACGGGACACTTCCTATCAGCTCGCAGTATGTTCCCGGTATGTTCACCGGTCGTTATGCCGGTGTGACTCAAAAGGGCTGAATTTCTCGAAGCCGGCCGACCTGCCGTTCGGCGGGCGGCGTGTCAGGCGGCCGTCGCCGCGCTGAAGGCGTACGAACCGGACGGAACGGTGTACACGGCGTAGCTCCCCGCCATCCGCTGGAACGTGGCCCGGTGCGGGCTCACCACCGAGCGGGCGTCCTTGGCCGGCACCCACACCTCGGCCGCCGTGTTCGGGGGAACGTCGACCGTCAGCCTGAACCGTCGATCACCCCTGGTCCACGCCGACCGGGCCACGCCCTGCGGCGTTTCGTAGCTGCCCGTCACGAAGGTGAGGTCGCCGACCGGCTTGGGATGGAAGACCAGCTTCCGGTACGCGGTCGAGCCGCCGGCCTCGCGGATGCCGGCCAGGCCGGTGTGGAACCACTCCTCGATCTGGGCGAGGATCATGTGATTCTTGGAGTCCCCCCGGTTCCAGCGCTCGCCCATGGTGGTCATGCCGCCCGGGTTGGCGCTGGTGGACGCCATGAAGAAGCCGTAGCTCGGCTGGTCGTCCTCCTGCAACAGCTCCCAGAGGACGTCGTCGCGGCCGCCGTCGGCCAGCGCCCGTACCGTCGGGGCCATGCCGATGGTGCCGCCGCTGAAGTGCGGGCCGTCGCCGTTCGGGTGGAAGGCGTGGACGAGCTCGACGAGCGCGTCGAGGACCGCCTGGCGTTCGCCGTCCGGGACGAGCCCGGCATCCAGCGCGAGCGCCTGGGCCGTCTGGGTCGCGCCGGCGCTCCCGGCGTCGCCCGCGGTGGTGTAGCGGCGTAGCTGCCGGTTGTAGAAGTGGGCGTTGAAGGCGTTCTTGATGTCGCCGGCGAGAGCCTGGTAGCGGGCGGCGTCGTCGGCGTGACCGGTCAGCCCGGCCATCATGGCCAGCTTGGTGATCATGATGTAGTAGCCCCAGGTGCCGGTGATCTGGCCCGAGGTCTGGTCGGCGGCGACCCAGTCGGCGAGGGCGGCGTCGACGATGTGCGCGTTCTCGCCCGTCCCGGCCTTCTGGCGCTGGATGTAGGCGGCGAAGTCGATCACCCGGTCGTAGTGCCGGCTCATCGTCTCGGTGTCCCCGTAGAGCTCGTACAGCATCGCGGGGACCAGGATGATGGCGTCGCCCCAGTTGATCTCGTCGCCGAAGCGTCCGGTGTAACCCCAGTCGTAGACGGGCGTCTTCAGCGCCACGTTCCCGTGCATCGGGGTGTCGGCGATCGACTGGCCTTCGACGAGGTGCCGCGCCGTGGTCTTGAGGTACGCGCCCAGCTCGTAATTCCGGTGGATGGCGCCCATGGGCATCGTGTAGTCGGCCGGGTAGGACAGCTTCTCGCGCCCGGGGCAGTCGGTGAACACCGACATCATGTTGGACGCGAAGGAGTAGCGGGCCATCTTGTGGATGCGGTTCACCCGGGCGCTGGAGGTGGTCACCGTACCGGCGACGGGCGTGGCCGCCTGCAGCCGGATGCCCTTGACCAGGTCCTTCGCGGGCGTGTAGCCCTCCGGGAGGCCGGTGACCTGGATCCATTGCATGCCGAAGTAGGTGAAGTCGGGGTGCCAGGTCTCCCCGCCGCGCAGCCCGGCGGTGGTGTAGGTGTTGAACAGGTCGCGGCCCCGGCTGCCGCCGCCGCCCATCAGGGAGGCCTGGTCCACGGTGCCGTCGGGGGCGAGGGACTCGGCGGGCGACATGCGGATGGTGACGCCGCCCGGCAGGCCGCCCTTGAGGTTCAGCTGCGGCCATCCGGTGATGTTCTGGCCCAGGTCGAACACCCAGACGCCGGCCGCCGGATTGGTCATGGAGACCGGCGTGAAGGTCTCGGCCGGCTGCACCGGCTCGGCCGTGCGGGCGACCAGCCGGGTGGCCAGGTTCGGGGGTGGCGCGATGCCGGCGTCCACCCATTCCATGGCCGAGCCGTCGCGCCGTTTCGCGGCCGGTGACAGGTCGGCGCCGGGGGAGTCCCAGCCCGGCTGCTCGCGGCGGGCGTCGTGGTCCGCGCCGGAGTACCAGGCGTCGGTGACCAGGGGGCCGAGGGCGGTACGCCAGCCGCGGTCGGAGACGATGACGTCCGTCGAGCCGTTGCCGTAGACGATCTCCAGCCGCGCGATCATGCGAGGGGTGACCGCGGCGCCGGCGCTCGCGTCGCTGGCGGCGATGTTGTTGCCCGAGCCGGTCACCGTCGCGCCCGTGGAGTGCGGCTTGGACAGTCCGGGGGTGAAGGTGATGCCGGAGCTGCCGATCGCGGTGATCGTACGGGATTCGAGGCTGTCGCCGCCGTCGCCGGTGTCGATGTTGACGGTGCCGCCGAGGTGGTAGCCGGTGACGTTGCCGAGCGTCACGGTGGTGGCGCCGGGCGTGGTGTCGGCGGCCAGGACGCCGCTGCCCTTCAGCTGGCTCTGCCACCACGAGTACGGGACCGTGCGGCCCGCGGCCGGGTTGGTGACGCTGCGCCGCACGTAGGTGGGGCCGTTGCCGAGCCGGACGCCGAGGGTGTTGGCCCCGGCGCGCAGGTCGCCGGTGACGTCGTAGGTGCGGTACTCGCTGGAGAGCTGGTAGTTGGAGTTCCCCGGTGCCAGCACCTCGTCGCTGAGCTTGCGCCCGTTGAGGGTCGGCAGGTGGAGACCGACTCCGGAGAGGTAGAGGCGGGCGGCGGCCACGCGCTTCCCGCGGCCGAGGTCGAACGCGCGGGCGAAGATCGGCATCGGCTGACCTTCGGTGCGGCCGGGATACTCGATCCAGCGGGCCGCTCCCCAGTCGTCCTGCCGCAGCAGGCCCATCTCCCAGGAGGAGGGCTCGCTCCAGTCCGAGGAGTGCCGGTCCGCGTCCCAGACGCGAACGTGCCAGGCGACCTTCTGCCGCGAGGCCGGCGGCCGCCCGCCGTAGCGGACACCGGACTGGACGGCCGAGCTCACCTTGCCGGAGTCCCAGATCAGCCGGCCGCGCGTGAGCTCGGACGGGCTCGCGGCCACCTGGATCTGGTACGCGGTCTGCGCGTCAGCCGGGCAGGCGGCCCTGGAGCCCGGCCGGAGGCACGGGTGGCCGGCGGACTGCCTGGCCGGTGTCATGCGCCACCCCAGCAAGGGGGCGGGATCGTCGATGCCGGGCGGCTGATCTCGTCTGCCGTCCACCCGCAGGCCGACGACCTCGACGTTGGGCTGCCCGCTCGCGGCGGCGGCCGGTGGCGCGTTGAACGGCTGCGACAGGACGAGAGTGAGAGACACTCCCAGCCCCGCGAGCGCGCGTATCCGGCGATGTAACGGAGGGGGAGTCACGTCTCGCTCCTCTCGGAGGTAAAACGATTTAAGCTCCGTTAACGTAAGCGTTCTCTCGGAGGTCGTCAAGAGGGTAAGTGAGCAACGATTCTCTCCTGATCCCCACTTCAACGTCCTGGCTGATCAGGGAAATGGGTAACGGTACTCACGGTAAGCCCTGACCGTCCCGGGCTCGTACAATCGGACCACGCCTTGGAAGTGGAGTCTCATGGTCATGCCTGCCCGACGACGACGAGTGACGATCGCCGACGTGGCGAGCCATGCGCAGGTCTCCGTCACGGCGGTGTCCAAGGTGATCCGCAACGCCTATGGCGTCAGCCCGGCCATGAAGGACCGGGTCAAGACGGCCATCGAAGAGCTCGGCTACCGGCCGCAGGCCGTGGCCAGGGGGATGCGCGGGCGCACCTTCACGATCGGCCTGGTGCTGCCGCACATCAGGAACCCGTTCTTCGCCGACATCCTCGACGGCCTCACCGGCTACCTGGAGACCACCGACTACCAGGCGTTCATGATCCAGGGCGGCGCCACCAGGAAGGTCGAGCACCGGGCGGTCGACGCCCTGATGGACCGGCAGGTGGACGGCATCATCATGGTCGCGCCCCTCGCCTCGAAGGCACGCCTGGAAGAGGTCGCGAAGGAGAAGCCGACCGTGGTGCTCGCGCGGCACGAACGGTCGTCGTCCTACGACTCGGTGTTCGACGACGACGAGGCGGGCGCCGAGCTCGTGGTGAAGCACCTCATCGAGCTGGGACACCGCAGGATCGCGCACATCACCCACCAGGACGACAGCATCGCGCGGCCCGGCGACCTGCTGCACACCATCCGCTCGGCGACCTACGAACGGGTCATGGGCGAGCACGGGCTCGCCGGCGAGATCGCCGTCGCGACCAGCTTCTACAACGAGAAGGGCGGCTACGACGGCGCCCGCCAGCTGCTGAGCCGGACGCCGCGGCCGACGGCGATCTTCGCCGGAGCCGACCAGGCGGCGTTCGGCGCGCTCGCCGCGATCCACGAGGCCGGCCTGTCCGTCCCGGCGGACGTCTCGGTCGCCGGCTACGACAACACCCATCTGGCGGCTCTGCCCAACATCGCGCTGACGAGCGTCGATCAGGCCGGCGGCGAGATGGGCCGCGCCGCGGGCAAGCTCCTGCTCGAACGCGTCGAAGGCCGCATGACACCGGTGCGCTTCTCCGTCACCCCGAGCCTGGTCGTGCGCGGCTCGACGGCGGCGCCGGGCACCACCGTTCCGGGGCCGTAGCCCGAGGGGGTTGCGTGGCGAGCGCTGATTCGATGCCGGGAACGCGCTCGTGCAGCCAGTCCCCGCCGCACTCGTACTCCCACAGCAGCGCCAGCAGCAGGTAGAGCAGCCGGTGGTCGGCCAGGCGCAGGGGCGCGTCCGCCGGGATGCCCGCGGGGAAGTACGCGTCGAGCAGCGCATGCCGCAGGGCGGGGCCGGGAAGCTCCAGCCTGGCCAGGTCCAGCCATGGACTGGCCGCCGCGCAGTCGGCCCAGTCGATGATCCCTTCGATCCGGGAGCCCGCCGACATGACATGCCGGAGGTGCAGGTCGCCGTGCACGTACACGCAGGGCTGATCCCACCGGGTGCCGTCGGCGAGGAAATCCCGGCACCGGGACAGGAGCGCGGGGGTCAGGATGCCGGCGGCGGCGACAGAGTCGAGCCGGTCCGCCAGCCCCGCGACCTGATCGGCCCACGTTCCCTCACCGGCGCCTGGCGGCGGGCCGGACGACTCCTTGAAAAAGGCCGCCCCCTTGACGGGAAGGGCGTGCACGGCCCGTAGCAGCCGGCCCAGTTCGGCCGCCGCCGCGGGTGTCGTGATCCCCGGCTCGCCCGGGAGGAGCCGCGTCACCAGGTGCGGGATCTCCGCGTCCGGCGCCCCGGCGATGACCTCGGGGACCGGGACGCGCCGCTCCGCCATGGACCGCAGGGCCCAGAGCTCCACCTCGACCTCGCGGGCGCGGGCGGCCTTGAAGACGGCGCGGACGCCGGACTCCAAGGTCACCATGGCGACCGTGTTGGCGGCGAACCCGGACAGCGGTTCGTACCCGGTCACCCGCTGGGACAGCAGGCGCTGGACCACCTCACGGTCGATCCGCCCGGCATCGCTCACGACTGAGACTGTATCGCCATTCCCGCTGGCAGAGCGCCGCCCAGCGCGAAAACCGTTATCTAGAAATTCGCCGTTAAAGCGTTCTTACCAGGGAAAAGGCTGGGTACCGTTACCTAAGAGTGCATTGACACCCATCACGTAAACGCCTACGTTAACCGCATCGGGGAGTCGCTTAAAACGATTCAATAACCCTGGAGGGGTGTGTGAAGACCTCCCACCGCCCGCTTGCCGCGGCCGTGGCCGTGCTCGCGACGGCGGCTCTGACCTCGTGCGGCGCCGGCTCCAGCGCTGGGCCCGCCGCCGACGGCACCGTCACCCTGTCCTTCATGACCGGCAGCGACCAGTCCACCGTGGCCACCTCCACAGCGCTGGCGAACGCGTTCATGAAGGCCAACCCCACGATCAAGATCAAAATGGAGCAGCAGTCGGGCGGCAGCGAGGGCGACAACGTCGTCAAGACCCGGCTGTCCACCGGCGAGATGACGGACGTGTTCTGGTACAACTCCGGCTCGCTGCTCCAGGCGCTCAACCCGGCCCAGACCCTCGTGGACCTCACCGGCGACCCCGTCCTGGCCAACGTCCAGCCCGAGTACCTGCCCGTCGTGACCCAGGCAGGCAAGGTGTTCGGCGTCCCGGCCACCACGCTCACCGGCGGCGGCATCCTGTACAACCGCAAGGTCTACGAACAGCTCAAGCTGGAGGTCCCCAAGACCTGGGCCGAGTTCATGGCCAACAACGACAAGATCAAGACGGCGGGGCTCACCCCGGTGATCAGCACGTTCAAGGACACCTGGACCTCGCAGGTCTTCGTGCTCGCCGACTTCCACAACGTGCAGGCCGCCGCGCCGAACTTCGCGCAGGACTACACCGCGGGCAAGGCCAAGTTCGCCACCACGCCGGCCGCGGCGGGCGGGTTCCGGCACCTGGCCGACGTGCACGCCAAGGACTACCTCAACAAGGGCTTCGGCTCGGCCACCCTCGACCAGGGCCTGAAGATGCTGGTCGAGGGCAAGGGCGCACACTACGCGATGCTCAGCGGGCTGCTGCCGCCGATGCTGAAGACCTACCCGCAAACGGCCACCGACATCGGACTCTTCGGCATCCCGGGCGATGACCCGGACAAGAGCGGCGCCACCGTATGGGAGCCGAACGCCGTCTACATCGCCAAGACCACCAAGAACCTGGACGCGGCCAAGAAGTTCCTGGCCTTCGTCGCCTCGCCGGCCGGCACCGAGGCGGTGACCGCGGCCGTGCAGCCGTCCGGGCCGTACCGCATCAAGGGCTCCAAGCTGCCCGACGACGCCATCCAGGTGGCCAAGGACCTGCAGGTCTACCTCGACAACGGCGCCACCGCGCCCGCGCTGGAGTTCCTGTCGCCGATCAAGGGCCCGTCGCTGGAGCAGATCGCCGTCGCCGTCGGCTCCGGGCTGACGCCGCCCGCGGAGGGGGCCGCCCAGTACGACAAGGACGTGGAGAAGCAGGCCAAGCAACTGGGGCTCGCGGGGTGGTGACGAGGCAGCACGCCGGGCCCCGTACGGGACCCGGCGGCACCCCTGGGCAACGGCACGCCCGCCCGACGGCCAGAAGCAGATCGGCCTACCCCTACGGGCTGTACGTGCCGGCCGCGATCGTCTACCTGGTGATCTTCCTGGTGCCGACCGTGATGGCGTTCTACTTCGCGCTGACCCGCTGGACCCTGTTCGACAGCACCTTCGTCGGGCTGGACAACTTCCGCGACTTCCTGGCCGAGCAGAACCT